>CAZXAC010000093.1:0-9688 GCA_964638335.1 uncultured Lentisphaera sp.
CATGCATATCGGGCAGTTCGAGTAGGCGTTGGTCAAGGTCGTTCCTTCGCGCCTAAGCCTGCTGAGGTTGGACAATTGTGGCCAGTCGGATTTGACTGCCCCATAGGTATCAAAACGCTGTTGATCTGTGGTTATCAGCAGTATGTTGGGTTTTGACGACATAAACCAATTTTCTCCCTTTTAAAATTCCGCGATCCTCGCGTTATCTATTTACAAATCCGTATCAAGGTCGTTGGCAAGACGTTTGATATAAACTTTTACATTATTTATTTTTGATGCCGTATGGAAATAGAATCCGACACGATCGAAATCTGAGCCTACAATTGGTTTCTTGTCCTCAGCTTCAATCAATATCTCTCCATCAACTATCAAACGAATCCTGCCATTGTCATTTTCAACAATAACTTTATGAACCTTATCTGATATGATACACTTTTTTGATGCGTCACCCTCTCCAATATTGGAGGAGAGTTTCAAGATCTGATTTACTGTGTTGTTGCGTCCTCCAAACTGAAAGAAGTATCCAGATTTGACAGGATCCTTGGCCTTGTCCGGAGACTGGACATGTATGAAGGAACTCATATCTCCGGGAGTTACCTTTGAAGCAGGCTTATCTTTGAACAAAACCAGAGGTTTGACGTCCGAAATCGCATCGAATTCCATCCTCTGATACCCCACAACCCCATTAGGCATTACCTCATCAGAAATGATAGTTCCACTTCCACGGAGATATCCATCCTTTACGGTCCATTCTCCATTGATCGGAATCCATCCTTTCCCTAATTCATTTCTTTCAAAGTCATCTTGGAAGACAAGTTCCCACCCGGAAGATATTGCATCAAGCTCCGTACTTGAAGCTTTTTTCACTTCCGTTTGAATCTTTTTGGTGCCGGTCTTTTTGCTCGTCACCATGTTGTCTGGGTGTGTTCCGCTCATTCTTCTGCCATTTGGCCTAATCGGCCCCCAGTTCACTACGAGAGGATTTTCGTCGCAAAGTTTTTTGATTTGCTCCCAGTTTTTTCGAGCTATTGCATCAGCCTCCTTGTCGGCTCCATCAGTCTTCTGAATTCTTTCTATCATTACACGGCAATCTGTTATTAGGCGCGTGTAATCCAGTCCGAGTTTTACGAATTCAATTCTTTTGCGATATTTTTCGTCAGCGGTCCTTGATTTTTCCTCAGCTTTTTTGATAAGCGCGTAGGCCCTATCAAAAAAATCCTTGTCATATGCTTCCACGAAAGATTTTTCCTCGTCAACTTTTTTGTTTCTAGTGTTTTCCAGTAATTCCCAATATTCTCTGATTTCCTCACTCGCTGTTCCAAATCCTCTTCGATAGTAATCTTCCATGACGGCTTTTGTGTCAACGTAAGGATTCCAAGCCATCTGACCGATTAGATAATACAGCGGCCCTTGTGTGCCCCAATGTTCCCAAATCATATCAACAAAAACTCCGACGCAATTGCCTTTCGCCGCCAGCCTGAAACTTTCCGCAAATCTACTCAGGTGTACATCTGGAAGCCCCTGCTGCCAGCCTGCGGGATTTCCGGTATTTGGGCGCCAAACCTGCATTTTCGCGATTTTTCCCCATTCGGCATACTGCTGAGCATTTGTTTTTCCCGTAAGCGAATTGGGATCCTTGGAATTAACATCCCAGAACATATTGGCAACATTCAATATTATCACGTTATCATCTGGCACCGCCGCAACAGGTGCCGGCCGTGAATTTCCATATGAGAGCATTTCCACGTAATAGTCTTTGTCTGGGAATCTTTCCTTAAGTTTTTTCGCCAGTATGTTCGCCAAGGTTACATCGCGATCCGACATTGCGACGTATTCCTGGCTCATCCCCTGCCAGTTGAAAAGCCTCAACTCTCCATTAGGGTTGTCCCATTCCTTGCATTTTTCGCATATGCAATGACCGGAAGTATATCCGTCATTGGGCGAGGCATTGAAACTTATCTGCGTTGGATCTTCCTTAATCCTTTTTTCCACATCGGACAGCCATTGCTCCCACACAGCAGGATTGGACATGCATATTTTCGCGTAATGCCCGCCAGGATAGCCACTGCGGCTTCCATCAGGCTGTAGAGCAAAATATTCAGGATGATCTTTGTGAAAACGATCGAACCAATTCCCGAAGCCATGTCCACCGGAAGGAGCAAGCGAACTTAATTGAAGTCTCTGTCTTCTTGACCATTCGCCCGATCTGCCGTATCCGGGACCATCAGGTGAGCCAAATTGTGAATAGTTGAAGAATCCCCCGCGCCCTCTTATCTGCGGATGATACCTGTATTCGAATGGAGCAAATGCTATCCTGTCTTTTTTGATTATGTCTTCTCCGAGCTGGCCCGGCCACAGCCAGCGGACATCAAGCTTTTCCTGAATGAAAGTGTATACCGCGTTAGCCGTTCCATATTCAAGTTGCTTTCCTAGCACTTTTTTCCCTTTTGAATTTAAAACTTCGAGATGCCCGGGAATCCAAACATCTCTTCCGGCTATGACCATGTGCTTGCCGTCCGTAGCAATTAGAATCTCCTCAGGGTGTTTGAAATCAAAGTCGATTTGAGGAAACAGATCCTTGAGTTTTGGCTGGAATCCGACCCATATGGCGTTTTCCGGTATTGGATTCGGCAGTCCTTCAATTATTTTAGTTTCAGCTCCTCCAACTTTTTTTAAATATCCCGCAAGTTCTTCCGCGGCTTCAAGAATTTTAGGAGTAGCATCCTTTGAAATTATTATCGGCGCTAAACTTTTTCCGTTCTCGACAATCAGCATCTCTTTCGCGTCAGAATCAGATTTTTTAGCCAAAAAAGATCCGCAGCCAAAAGATACGATGACAAGAGCTATCAATGAAAGCCCCACAAAAAATCTTCTTTTCTTCATTTTGATCCATCTCCTTTAATAAAATTATTTCCCCAAAAGCAATGGAATGACAAGCTTACTGAAACGCTCCGCCTGGAGATCTATTCCTTCGGCTCCAGGATGGAGTTTATCATCAGAATAACGGATGATTTCTTTCTTGCCGAAAAAATCCAAACCATTTACGTAGTAGAGATTCATGTCGCCTGCGGAAACAAAGGATTTGCAAACCATCTCCATGTCCGAACGCATCATTTCAAGGGTGAATCCTGCCGGAGAAGGAGTGCTTTCTCTCGGCGGATTCGCAATCGGTGAAATCAACGCGATCGGGGTATGGGTATGTTTTTCGCGGACAATCGCAATTGCAGCCGCAACAAGTGCCCCGTAAGTTCTCTGACTCAAGCTCGAACTGACAGTGTTTATTCCAAGCTTCATCGAAATGTATGACGCAGGAAGATCTCTGATAAGCATCGCGACAGTAGGATCTAGATGGCATTGACCTCCGAATCCCAGACACAGCAGATTAAGGTTGTGTTTTCTTGCGACAGTCGCGGACCAAGTCCTAGCTGCGCTCCCCGCACGCACACAGTGGGTGATTGAACTTCCCCAAGTCACCCACATTGGACGACGGTCAGGGATTGGACGCAGAATTGATGCCTTTTTCGCCCTGATTTCCTTAAGCCCCACCGAAGTGGACGGCGGAAGCCAAAGTTCAATTACACGCAAGCCCCGCCCTATCTTGTCAAACACTGCTCCAGTGGCACCTTGCTTGCAGTATATCACTTGGCATATCTTGTTATCTATCACAACATCAAAGGCGTGACCCTTTGGAACTTTATTATGGGCTTTCAACAGCGGATCGAAACAGAGCGTTATGGCTTCGGCATCCGTTTCAAAGCGCAGCCTGACGCCGCTTGTGGACTTTGCAGCCTGCCATAAACCCTCCGACGGAAAATGCCAGCGCCTGTAGTGTGGCAGACGACAAGGATACAAAGAATCCTTTATCCTCTCCGCGGAAATCGCGCCCTGAATGAATTCTTCCGTGATATTAAATGTCTTAACTGTTTTCATAAAAGACCTTCTTGTTTAATTTTGATATTCTTGAGGGGGATCTATCGAAAAGATGGAATCCTGTCACGCCAGAAAAAGGAGCCTTGGCACCAAAAGACAAAATAATTAAGTTTGTTGATAAGATCATTGTTTCTGAAGTTTGACCATAAATCCTAAATACTAAAAAGTCAAGGAAAAATTTTTTGGAATAAATTTTCCTGCTTTTTACCTTTGGCAAAGACGGGGAAACATTCAGGTGCGGAACTGGGCGGCGGAGTTCCAATCATCACCTTATCACACTTGTGGAAGGCTCCCATGCCTTTTTGTCTCCGCGCCCTCTGTATCTCGCCTCAATTACCGAGAGGAGGGCATCTGTGAATATCGAAAGGGGGCTTCTTGGAATCAGAACTTGCAGCGGTCTGGCTCTCACCCTGAAATCGCAGGAATCCTCGGCCCAATCGTAATATCCATATCCCTGCAATCCTATAAATTTACCGTTTGTAGTGATGTCATCCGAGGCTATGCGGCGGTCTTTCAGGGAGAAGGCCGCGGAAACCTCAGTGATTTCGCCCCACTCTCTGCCTATTATCTTTTGCCCGGTCACGTTAAGCATATCTGAAAGTACTGGAATACCAAGCACTTGGCAATCTTTCAACTTCATTTTCCCGGCTCCGTCAAACATGACTCCGCTATCATCGTAAAAAAACTTCGTTTCTCCGCTTACGTCCAAATTCCCGGAATATCTTGAATATTCTTTATGGTCTAGGGCCTTCGCGATTCCTGTAAGTCCGGCATCTTTAACATCGGTTTTGAGCCATCCTTTCTCCAGGTGAAAATCGTAATTGAGATCCAGCTCAATGTTTCCTCCATAAAGGATTCCGTGTAATTTTTTTATCATCAGTGTTTCATTTTCGTAGACCACTGAAGCAGTAGTTTTTTCGACGCTTATCCCGTAAAACGCGACCGAAGCTTCTTCAACCCTTCCGTACATACTGCTAAGTCTTTCCTCGGCAAAATTTATCTTGCCCCTGAATTCCTTATTTGTTTTGCCTGCGAAATTCAACCAGCCTATCTTCGTCCCTGGGAAAAATATCTTGAGCAGATTGTCCCCGTCCACGTTGCTTTTCAATTCAAAAAACAGCACGGGATATGGATTGGCATTATTATTTTCCGCCTCTGCCGACAGAGGAGAAGAAATCCCCTTGTCTTCAAACGCGTAATCATCAAAAAGAGCTGAAAAGACGGCAGAATTATCTGATTGCGAAACTCGCAAAGACGGGATAATCACAATTCCTTCTGAAGAAATCATCGCTTCGCATGAAACAGAATCAAAAATCATATCGTCAAATTGAAGCTTGGAAGCTGAAAGTTCCGCCTTGGCGAATAAATGCATTGGAGCATCATTGGGGACGGACATAAACACAGATGCCTTAAGACGGCTCTCTTCTGGTAGAGGAGAGAACTTTATTGGCGACAGAAATTTCATGCTTCCCTCGCCCGCGCCTAGAAAACCGGGCTCCAGGATGAAATCCATATTACCAACAAATTCAGCGTCCGCTTGGAGAGCCTTGTCCGGAATTGAAAAATTGAAGCCTGAACGAATTACTCCCGTATCATTTATTGATGCGATAAAATCTTTCCCTTTAAGAATTTGATCGTCAAGGATCAGTCTTCCATGGATTTTATCCATCTTTTGTCCTTTCAATTGAAAACCATCCGCGGAGAATTGCATTTCCGATGATATAAACTTAGGAGTCTTGATATTCCCGCAAATACTGCCATTTATAGACAGTTGATTTCTAGAGCTAACTGACGATATCCCATATTTTTCAACTCTTCCGAGGACTTGCCCATTCGGATCAAGAGATTCCATCTTGAGGCTCAGGTTGGCATCAAAGTCCATGGTTTTTTTGTCCAGCAAAGCGTCGAATTTAACAATTCCATAACTCTTCGCGAGTAGAGTCCCATCTTTAAATTCTAACAGATCAGGATCGTCCTGCACACTTTGAATTGCCGCGTGAAATCCAAGCTCATCGAAGTCCAAATCAAGAAATCTGGATGATTTTACTTCTCCATCGATTAGGGCGGAAAAACTGGAAAGCATGTTCTCCCCATCGGCAGGAGTTTGGAATCTCAAACGTAAATCCACTTCTGATAATTTGTTCCCGGAGATTTTCAGAGAGTGCAACTTCAACTGGGAATCGATTGACATTTTGTTCGACGGGGCACAAAGATCAATCTCAAAATTTGCGTTCACGCTGCATTCGTCTTCATTCTCAGAAAAAAACTTTTCAAAAAAAATAATATTCTTATTGAATTCGGCCTGTTTTTGCGATTTGAATGAGTCTTCTTCTCCATCTTTGTGGCGTTTTTTTATGTTCTCCGCCGTCCTTTTCAGGGAGCTGAAATTTTTGATTTTTCCCGATATGGAAAAGGGAATTTTTCTTATTTTCAAGTTCAAATATTCTATTTCAAGATCCCTGTCTCCAATTATGGCATGCCCGTTTACCTGGTCAGCGACAAATATCTTCTCTTTATCTTCCTCAGACTGCGAAGTTTTTATCTCAACATTAGCATCAACCACTTCAACGTCGCTGATTTTAAGCTCAAAGTCGGGAAGATAATCTAAAGAGACGCAGATTTTTTTTGCTGAAATTTGGACATTCGCGTTGGATAATTTTTTTTCAAAACTGGCGTTTTCCAGAACCAATCCGCTTACAATACCGGCTCTTGCGTTCTGGAAGTTCAGAGAGAATCCTCTGCCAAGCATTTCCTTTAATATCATTTTCTCCAAGACTGACGGAAGCCCTATCGTCTCAAAAACCACCGCTACGCCCAGAATAATTATTACGACCGACAGCGTAGAGTAAAAGATAACCCTCAAAACAAATCTAAGCTTTTTATTTTTTAGCCTCTTTCTCATGTTTCTAAAGATAGTTTACGGGATTGGCTTTTCAATGCTGGCGACTACTCTAGCTTCAGAACAGACAAAAGCCCAAGCCCCGATAAAGGCTTGGGCTTTAAATTACATCGGCAATAAAAAAACAACTTCTTATGGCGTTGCGGGAACCTGAACTGGAAGCGCTGGAGCTGCTTGTTCGGGAAGATTGATCTTAACATTGAGTTCGACTTTCTTCTTATCAAGAATGTCTTTAACGTTCTTCTCGACCTGCTGCTGTTTAAGGTATTCAGTTATCATGTTGCTTACGTCGGCATAGGCCTTCACGGATTTATCTTTGTGCCCTACGAGTTTTATTATGTGATATCCGTATATTGTCTTCACAGGTTCAGAAATGCTTCCTTCCTTCATTCCAAATGCGACATCTTCAAATTCCTTTATCATGTCGCCCCTGCCAAATTCTCCCAAACTTCCCTTGGCGCTCTTTCCGCTAGGACAATCACTGAAATCTTCTGCGGCCTTCTCAAAAGTGCTAGTCCCTTTGTCTATGTCGGCCTTGATTTCTACGCAACGTTTTTTCGCCGCTTCCATATCCTCAGCGCTATCGCTCTTGCTTTTTATCAGGATATGTGATGCGTTAACGGATTCTGGTGTTGTGAAAGCCTCCTGATGTTCATCGTAGTATTTCTTAGTTTCTTCTTCGCTTACCTTAATATTGGACATTATCTTGCCTTTCACCCAGGAATTTATTGCCGCATCTTCTTGAGCAAGAACGCTCTTTGAAAGGTCTTTTGAATATGTTTCCATGTTCGTGCCTCTCGCCTGGAGGGCATTTTTAAACTCTTCAATCTTGTCTTGTGGAACTGTTTTGAGCATGTCATCAAATTCCTTAATGACAAGTTCCGCACTAGGTTTTATTCCTTCGGCTTCCGCCATATCAAGCAGGATCTTCTTGTCTATCATCGATTCCACCAGCTTAGGCGCAATGGCCTTTATGATGTCGGGATTTACACTTTCCTGGGAAGCTCCCGGAAATGATTTTGTTATTTCCTTTATCACGTTTACCAAGTCTTCCCTGCTTATCTTCTTGTCGCCATAACTTGCGACAATTTCCGGGAGGAAATCCCAGTTCATTTCGGCAGGCTTGGTCTCAGTTGCCGCAGGTTTTGATGCCTCGGATTCTTTTGATTTAGCTTCATCGTTAGCGTAAAGATAAGCCAACGCCGCGGTTGCGACGGCCGTAAGCGTTATCGCCGTAGTGAGTCTCCAATTTTTCATCTCTTTCTTCTCCATAAAAATCTATATTTGTTGCTTATTTCCGGACAAACAATGTATTACAGATGAAGGAAATCAAATTATTCTTGCATAATTATCTAAAATTTAACGGTTTTTGTCCTCAAAAGCCTTAAGTTCTGTTGAAAAATAGTATTTTTATCGTAAATTCAGGTTTTCTGAAAATCCTTTAAGGAGAATAATCATGAGCAAGGCGTTGGGACGCAACAGCTATCTTAGCAAGAACGTTGGAACCTATCCAGAGAAAGTAGGAGTCATGGGTAGAATTTATATAAAAAGCGAAGATCTTCGCTACGGAACCAACCCGCATCAGACTGCGGCATTCTATAAACCGGAAGGCAAACCATGCCCAATAGGAGATATGAAAGTGCTTAAGACCGGAAAGAATGGTCTTTCCCAGACAAATCTTGAAGACATCTCCTACGCTCTCAATATAGTCAAATTTTTCCACAAACCCGCCTGCGCGGTGATGAAACATGTCAATCCCAGCGGAGCGGCAGTGCAGACTGGAAACGAAACCTTGAAGGAAGTTTACATCAAGGCCAGAGACTGTGACAGCAGGGCTGCATTCGGAAGCGTAGTCGCATTCAACCGGAAGGTTGACGCTGAAACAGCGGCAGAGATAATGTCCTCTTTCGTCGAATGCGTAGTAGCTCCTTCCTTTACACACGATTCAATTAAAATTTTCAATGACGGAGAAAAATACAAGCTTAATAAGCACATAAGAATACTCCTATGTGGAGACATCTCCGCCATTCCAGCTTTCGTAGGTGACAACGTTGAAGGATTTGAAACTATGAAGGTCCTTGCCGACGGATCACTTGTCGTCGCAAGTCCGCTGCTTACCAACGTACGCTCAGCCTCGGACCTTAAACCAGCCCAGGCCGAAAGCAAGACCCTTGGAAATGTCTGCTCTGAAATTTCAGCGTCGGAATCCCAGCTAGAAGATCTCGTCGCAGCATGGTACGTGAACATAAATGTACGTTCAAACGGCGTAGTCATAATGAAACACGGGCAAACCCTTTCCGTCGGAACCGGCGAACAGGACAGAGTAGGAGCCATAGAACAGGCAATAGCCAAATTCCACTCAAAATACAGCGGAAAGGAAAAACTCAAAGGTGCTGTCATGGCAAGCGATGGATTTTTCCCGTTCCCAGATGGAGTGGAAGTTGCCGCCAAGGCAGGGATAACTGCCATAGTTGCACCGCCGGGATCAATACGCGACGCGGAAGTCATCGCAAGGGCGAACGAGCTCAAGGTCGCACTTTATCATGCTCCTGAGAGAATATTCTCCCATCACTGAGATAACTCTCTTTAAAATTCCGCCGCCAATATCCTGTCTGAGCTAGGGATATTGGCTTGCTTTCCATCTAATAGTTTTCATTCGTATTCAAAAATCTTTGACACATTTTTCGGCGTCGGCATCGGAATCGCTATCGGTATCATTTCTTGAATTCGATTCCGAGAGCAACCCTGAAAATTAAAGATTGACCAGGGACTCTCCTACGATAAAATCTCGCAATACCCCCTTGACTTACGCTGAAAATTTGATATAGTGTTTACCGTTCCATTTCTTTGAAATAATCG
>CAZXAC010000094.1:0-840 GCA_964638335.1 uncultured Lentisphaera sp.
TTGATCACTGGACATTTCTCTCGCAAGTTGATAATAAGTGCGAAAGGGGAAGATTGGTTCAAAGAAAAATTCCTCCACTTTCTTACTCCCGTGACAATAATCGCGTTGCTAGCGACTCTTGTCCTGCTTTTCAGTTTCAAGGGCGAGGTAATCGTCAGCAACCCCCTTACCATAGTTTGGATTTCAATTCCTCTCTTCATCCAGACAATTCTCATATTCGGTCTCGGATATTGGCTGGCAAAAGTATTAAAATTGCCTTATGAGGATGCGGCACCAGCCGCGATGATAGGAGCATCCAACCACTTCGAGGTAGCAATCGCTACGGCAGTAATGCTGTTCGGATTATCCTCAGGTGCGGCACTTGCGACTGTCGTAGGTGTCCTTATAGAAGTCCCGGTAATGCTAATGCTCGTAAAAATATGCCTTAAAACAAGACATATCTTTGGATGCAAGTCAGCATAACTACGAAAAACACGAAAGAAACTAAAATAAAATTAGCGCAAACTTAAAGCCAACTCAAGTTCGGCCACAGATGGACACAGATTACCACAAATTGAATCGGGATTTGATAAGGGACCAAATTCAAATATAGCAGGACATGTTTCGATATGAAATATCTTTGATGGCCTTCGCCATCCGTAGCACGGCCAGAGGACGGGCGAAAACTATATTTCGATAAGTCATACTACGTCTGTTTGTCCTCCTACGCCAAGGCTACGGAGGACATCCTTCGCCCTAGTATATATCAAGTGATGGCCTTCGCCATCCGTAGCACGGCTGAAAGCCGGGCGAAAACTATATTTCGATAAGTCATACTACGTCTGTTTGTCCTCCTACGCC
>CAZXAC010000094.1:940-9678 GCA_964638335.1 uncultured Lentisphaera sp.
GTATATATCAAGTGATGGCCTTCGCCATCCGTAGCACGGCTGAAAGCCGGGCGAAGGATGGTGGGCGCGACAGGACTCGAACCAGTGACCTCCACGATGTCAACGTGGCGCTCTAACCAACTGAGCTACGCGCCCTTTAGATGGGCAATTGAGAAGTTCGGAATATAGCTTTGGGGCAAAAAAAATCAATCAAATTTTGATTCTGTAAGTTTTTTACCAGCGAATTCGAAACTGAGACATTTGTCCTGAGGACATTTTTCAACGCATTTTAAGCAGAGGACACAATCAAACGAACTTACATCGCTGTTCTTCATTTCTGCACGGACGCTGTCGATATGCATAGGACATACTTCATAGCATACTCCGCAGGAATTGCATTTTTTGGTATTTTTTCTGAGTGTAAGCATGCCACCTCTGTTGAATATTCCGGAGATCATTCCCATGGGACAGAAGTAACACCACATCCTCCTTCCGACCGCGAAACTCGCAATAAAAAATATAAGCATTGACACAGTAAACAGACGGTAAAAACCGAAAACCCATTCCCATCCCGGAACAGAAGGATAGTTTTCCGGACCTCCCGCAAAAGTCGGACAGATCTGCTGTGCCGGGCATATTTTACAGAATGGAAATACTGGAATTTTGCATCCCATGAATTTTCCGTTTTCATCAATTCTCGGATAGAGTTTGGCGAGAAAAAGTCCAAATGAGGCAAGTCCAGCGCCAGAAAAGAAATACGCCAGCTTGATAGGTTGGGACGGCTTCATATGGGGGAGATTCAAAAATCTTCTTATCCTGTCCAAGACATCTCCGGCGGTGGAAAGTGGACATATCCACCCACAAAACCATCTCGCGCAAATCATCGAAAAAACTAGGAAGAAAACCACCGCTCCAAAGATTTTAGACGCAAGACGCATCTCCACCAGATCTCCGTCCCTGACTTTAGCAAAATCCAACTGCATCAATCTCTGGAACATTTCCATATTACATCCCTGAACGTATCCTCCATCAGGGGAAAACCTGCACGGGGCAGAAGGCAGATAACTGTAATTGGCATCGTCCTTTACGGACATAACAGGGAGAGTCTCAGTAAGGGTCATCATACCTGAGTTATAAATTTTCCGTCTGGACAACATATCCTTGTAATCATTGAAATCTTTACGGAACATGAACCCTCCGTATATCAGAACTATAAATGAGCCTATTCTGACAAAATACCTGAAGGCATTAAGCGATAACAGCGGCTCAACAACTAAAAATACCGAGATGATCACCGGAATAAACAGTTCTGGACTCATCGGAAACCAGGCAAAAATGCTTTGTCCCTGGTAACTCCCTAGAACAAAAACAACCGCAATAGCGATTATCAAAACTGGCAAGAAAAGGAAAATCCTGTAGAAACGCGATTTTCGCAAAAGCAGAGCGGGAATCAATAAATAAATCAGAGGCGGGATAAATGGACTGCTCATTCCGACAAGAAGTTTGAATGTAGCTTCGTTGAAAAAAGAAAAAATCCAAAGAGCAAGAAATCCAAAAACTAGGACGGCTGTCCATTTTAGCTTTCTGGCAATGTGAAGCTCCCCATTTTTCCAAGCACAGACGCAAAATGTCAACAACAAAGCCGTGAAAGGGTTTGAAATAAATGCCTTAAAAATTTTAAAAAAAATATCCATCAGGAACGGAAAATGTTTTTCGCAGAATATAATACGGATTGTTTTTTTGACCAACCCCGCATCCGTTGAGCAGATTTGGAGAAGCTTTTTGCGACATAAAATCTGCCGATGGGAAGACGTTAGCAAAACAGTTTTAGCATGTTATATTTGCGCAAATGTTCAAAGCATAACAAAATAAACCTCCTATACCAATGAAGAAAGAAATATTGAAATGTTTGAAGGAAAACGCTAGAATGACTTCGGTTGAAATAGCCCGCAGAGTCGGAGCAGACAGTTCGACTATCGAAAAAGAGATTAAAAAACTCGAGAAGAGCGGAATAATAAAAGGCTATCAGGCCATAGTCAGCCCCTCAAACGATGGAGATGGCTTGGTAAGAGCCATAATAGAGGTCAAAGTCCGCCCAGAAAGGGAGGGTGGATTTGACAAAGTCGCCAGACGTATCAGCAAATTCCCGCAAGTTGTTTCCGTAAATCTTGTGTCTGGATCATTCGATCTGGAAATCGAAACACAAGGAGAAACACTGCAGGAGGTTGCTAATTTCGTGTCCAGCAAGCTGGCTTCAATAGATGGAGTACTATCAACAAACACATGCTTCCTGCTGAAACGCTACAAAATCGCAGGCAGAATACTCGACGACGGAGAAGAATATGAAAGACTCAAAGTCTCACCTTGATATAGGAAAACTCGCGAAACACATCGTCTCCCTCCCCAAAAGCGGGATAAGGGATTTTTTCGAGCTTGTGAACAATATGGATAACGTCATCTCGCTCGGGATAGGCGAGCCTGACTTTGTAACACCTTGGACGATAAGAGAATACGCCATATTCGGGATGGAAAAAGGACATACCAGTTACACATCCAACCTAGGAATGCTGTCGCTCAGGAAAGAGATATGCAAATATCTTTCGAAAAATTATAAGGTGGAATATGATCCCGTAAGGGAATGTATCATCACGGTGGGCGTGAGTGAAGCTCTTGATCTTGTATTGAGGGCAATAATAAATCCCGGAGATGAAATAATATATCATGAGCCGTGTTATGTTTCATATCGTTCGGAGATACTTATGGCGCATGGAGTCCCTGTAACTCTTCAGACGGATTCGTCGAGAGATTTCATGCCCGACCCTGCAAAATTAAAAAAGCTTGTTTCTCCAAAGACGAAAGCATTGATATTGAACTTCCCATGCAATCCGACAGGCGCCTCCCTCGACGCAAAAACAATTTCGGAAATCGCGAAAATCGCTAAAGACCATGATCTGATAGTGATAACCGATGAAATATATTCTGAGCTGACATACGAAGGCTCTCACAGCTCGATTGCGTCTCTTCCGGGAATGAAGGAAAGAACTGTATTTCTTCACGGATTTTCAAAAGCGTATGCAATGACTGGTTTCAGGCTCGGCTACGCATGCGGTCCCTTCGAGATAATAGACGCAATGATGAAAATACACCAATATTCCATGCTCTGCGCTCCAACTTTGGCGCAGGAAGCCGCACTCGAGGCGCTACGTAATGGCAAAAAGGACATGGTAAAAATGAAGGATGAATACCGCCGCCGCAGGGACCTGATAGTAAAACTTTTGAATGAAGCTGGCCTGGATTGCTTCATGCCGAGAGGAGCTTTTTACGCTTTCCCTTCGATCAAGAAGACAGGGCTCTCTTCTGCGGAATTCGCAAAGGGATTCCTTGAAAAACACAGAGTTGCAGTGGTGCCCGGAGCGGCGTTCGGCGTATGCGGAGAAGGTCACGTACGCTGCGCTTATGCAGCATCTCTCGATGACATTGCAGAGGCAATGAAAAGAATAAAAATTTTTGTAAACGAGATATAACGGCAGTTATCTTCGATGCTATACAAAAACACGATGATAGAAACTTTGGCCTTCGGAGAACCACCGGAGCTAATGTCTTCCTCAAAATTGGAAGAAATATTATCCCCTCTCTATTCCAGACTCAAACTTCCAGAGGGAAGGCTAGAAATGATGAGCGGAATAAAGGAGAGGCGCCTCTGGCCGAAAGGTTTCAAGCCTAGCGATGCCGCAATAGCCGCCGGCAAAAAGGCTTTCGAAATGACTAAAGTCCCACGCGAGGAAATCGGCTGCCTTATAATGTGTTCAGTATGCAGAGACTTCCTCGAGCCTGCCACCGCCACGGTAATTCATCACGAACTCGGGCTAAGAAAAGATTCCCTCGTCTTCGACATATCTAACGCATGTCTAGGCGTACTCACTGGAATACTACTGCTCGCCGACATGATCGAACTGGGAAGGATACGGGCCGGAATGCTGGTCGCTGGAGAAAATTGCAGACAGCTTTTGGAAAGCACAATATCAAGACTCAACACAGATCTAAGCCTAAAACGGGCTGACGTGAAAAAACATTTTTCCTCATTGACCATAGGATCAGGGTCACTCGCGGCGATAATCTCATCTGCTGAAATTTCTCCCGATTCGCATGCCTTAATCGGATCTTCGTCACTGGCATTTACCAAGCACAACGATTTATGCAGAGGAGGTGCAGACGCCGGAATGCTCGACGGCTCAGAAATATTTATGAACACGGACTCCGAGACTCTCATGATTAAAGGCGTAGATGCCGCCGCTGAAAACTGGGAGAAATTCAAAAAAGAACTTTCATGGAACAATAATACCCCAGACCTGGTATGCACACATCAGGTCGGTTCAGCTCACAGAAAACTCCTTTTCGACAGGCTCGGCATCGACATAAAAAAAGATTTTCCTACCCTCGAATCATTCGGAAACATGGGCTCAGTATCATGCCCGGGGACTCTAGCGATAGCCGCAGAAAGTGGGGCTGTGAAAAAGGGCGATAACGTGGCAATGCTCGGGATAGGAAGCGGAATAAACTGCACAATGCTGGGGGTTAAATGGTAAACGGAACCGAAAATATAAAAGACATATATCCGTTCAAGGAAAATTATTTCGTCCTGAGGAGCGGACACAGATATCATTATGTAGATGAGGGCTCTGGAGAAGTAATCGTGATGGTGCATGGCAATCCAAGCTGGTCGTTTCTTTTCCGCAACCTGATAAAGAGGCTCAGCGCAAACTACAGAGTCATCGCGCCAGACCATCTCGGCTTCGGATTGTCCGACAAGCCGAAAGATTTTCCTTACAGGCTGGAAACTCATACGGATAATTTCGATGAGTTCATTGAGTCTTTTAAATTTGAAAAAATAAATCTTCTCATGCACGACTGGGGGGGACCGATCGGATTCGGCTACGCCGAACGTTGTCCGGAAAAAATCAAAAGACTTATAATAACAAACACCGCAGCTTTCACCGTTGACAGAATGCCTCTGCGGCTGAAAATATGCAGGATACCAGTAATAGGAGAATTCCTCGTCAAGCACATGAATCTTTTTGCGAAATTCGCAACTTTCATGACGACTGTAAAACCGATGGACAAAAAAATAAAAGACGCGTATCTGATGCCGTTTCAAACGGTTGACTCCAGAACGGCAATATTTAAATTCGTGATGGACATTCCTATGTGGCCAGAAGATAATTCATACGAATTGTTAGTCCAACTGGAACATTGTCTGTGGGTATTCAGGGAGCATCCCATATGCATTATCTGGGGCATGAAGGATTGGTGTTTCAACAAGAGATTCCTTAGCAGATGGATGGAATATTATCCAGAGGCCGACTGCCACATGCTGAACGACGCCGGACACTTCCTGTATGAAGACAGACCTGAAGCGATAATTAAAATAATATCCGATTTCATGAGAAAAGCTCCAACCGTTTCATACTGATTGCAAGCTTGATACGGAGAAACATAAAAGGAGCTCGCGCTCGTGCGTCGGGAGGCATGATGAAAAAGCTTCTTAAGACAATATGCGGGACCTGTGACGCCGCCTTAGATGTGTCTGCGCTTCAACCCCTGATTCCATTTAAATGTCCCGGATGCGGAAATCAACTACACGCTCCCGCGGCGTTGGGACATCTTCGCTTCGATAAACCTCTCGGGAAAATAGGATGCTTTAGTTCCTACGAGGGTTTTGACGCGAAAAATAATATCTATGCGACATTTCTGCTGGGAGACTTCAAGGATTGCGGTAAATGCGACACGTCCTTACTGTCCGAAAAAGTCGACAGCGAAATAGCGATATTGAATAGCTTGAGCCATCCCAACATATGCCCTGTCAGCGGAAAATGGAATATAGACGGCGTCTTGGTCGTGGAAAGTCCTCGCATGGACGGATTCGATTTCTCCGAATACATGCCTTCTGAGCACGGATTTCTGAACGCAGAAATGATATTCGACATCCTTCAGAAGGTGGCGGTTGGCGTTGCGACCGCCCATCATAACGAGGTAATACATCATGACATATCACCGGCAAACATCCACATGGATGCTAGAGGCAACGTAAGAATAAAAAACTTCTTTGTATCTAGATTTCTATACAAAAACTGTTCTTTAAATGACTGGTGCAATGACATAACACCTTACCAATATATGAGCCCGGAAAAGATTGAGACTCGCGAGGAAGGCGGCCCCGGAGATATCTTCAGTTTCGGGGTATTATCTTATTTTCTCTTAACAGGGCAACATCCCTTCAGGGGAGTCAACAGGGAGGAAGAAATCTTTGCGCGCGTTCCTCGGAAAAATGAAATTGAAAGATCTTATTGCCCGATCCCACCAAACGACATAAGGGATCAAATACCAAAAAAGATTTCAGATATCATCATAAAAATGCTGTCATATAATCCGGTGAAAAGACCACAGCTTGCCGATTTCATATCTTCCGTAAACCTGCACAAGGCTGAAGTCGAAAAAGATAACATATACGACGCACAGTGGAACATGGTGTTAACCGATACCGACACAAAACTCATCCCCAGAATGAGCAGGCTCGGACCAAAAGACAGAATTTTCCAAAAGGAAGACTTGGAAACACGCCCGCTACTATCATTGAAATCACTTTTCGAAAAGAAAAAAGGAGAAAATAAAAAATGACAAAAAAAACAGACAATTTGAATCCGGCGGAGAGGATAGATAAACTACTTTCATCAATATTGAGCAATATCGGGCAGGCAAAATCAATACTGGGCAATGGCGTTGTCGCGAAGTTGCTGGATGATGCCGAATCCGCATGCGTGGAAGCAAAGGAGGCAAACTCCTCCATGCTAGAGGCAATCTCCGAATCCGGTCTTGCGATCTTGAAGGATTCGGACGCAAATAAGAAAATGGAGTCCCTCGCGAAAACTCTTAATGGAAAGAGGATTCTAATTCTTGAAGACGAGAAACCGGTAGTGAGAATGCTCAAAAATCTACTCGAAAGATTGGGGTGCGTGATAAAGGCTGTTGATGAAGGACAAAAGGCTGTACAAGAGTATAAGACATCAATCAAAAACGGCAAAAAATTCGACGTCGTAATACTGGACATGATAATATCCGGCAGCATGGGCGGAGTGGAGTGTTTCAAAGAACTCGCAGAAATTGATCCCGATGTGAACGCCGTAATGTCAAGCGGATATTGCGGCTCAATAGCTGAAGATGTCCGAAAGAGGTTCAAAACCATACTGCCAAAGCCTTACACTTACGGTGAACTCGTGGAAACGCTTGCTAAGGCATGCGAAAAACAGGAGTAGCCCCAAATACATAGGACTTTACCAGCACCCTTTCATTGAATAAGCGGGTCAACAGGGTAGCTACTTCCTCTTTTCTATCTCGCTAAGGCGTTTTGATATTTGGCCAAGCCTGAATTCTATCGAATTGAGTATCCAAAACTGAAAGCGCTCCACCTTGGTCTGTTTGTGAATCATCCAGATTATTTTTATTGATACCAGAAGTATTCCGACCTCTATCGAAAAAAGCGGAGGCAACGGAAGATTTATGCTTAGAACGTATCTTGTAACGTCGAAAATAAGCAGCAAAAGAAGAAGGGTTATGAATATGACGGTGATAATCCTTTCACGTCCTTGGGAATCGTTTCCACCTATCTGCCCTACAATACGGCGTATTTTTTCCTTCTCATTCTGGAAATGTTGCAACTCTTCTTTCAGTTCGGCAACTTGTTCTTCAAACATATTACTTTCTCCTTTTCTAGTTACACAATACGCAAAGCTTGTTTAGTATGTTAATATATAACTGAATTGTCTATTTTTAAAGAAATACATTGCAATGTCAGAGATCAACATAAAAACTTTGAAGCTGGATCAGATATGTCCTTCCAAACTGGACAGAGTCGTCGCCGTGGAGATATGCGATGGAAACGAAGCTGAAATTTTCTCCAGAGAGAAAGATTGCTCCTTGAAACGCGAAAAAATCCCTTTCAGTCCGTTCATCATGCTTGAGAGAGATAGTATACTGCCTTCGAAAGACGGAGTATCGCAAATTGTTGAACTTCTCTGGAGCGGCAATGGAAAAGAGCTCTGTTCAGTTGCGAAATTCGCAAGCGTCGAAACCTATGAAAAAGCCCTTTCCAGCATAAAGAAATCAAGCGGATTCGCTCCAACATCACCAAATGCTCCGTATAAAATTTTCAGCGATCTGGTTCAACAATCCCTTATCCTCGGACAGATAAGGCTCTTCAGGGGAATGACATTTCGCGAAATTCGCAGATTGCAGTTTGATATTGAAACTCTGCTAACCGACGGTTACGATTTTCCAAATCCCGAAAGACCTGATGATAAGATCGCTATGATATGCCTTCGAGACAATACCAATTGGGAAAGAAGAATAATCCTTGACGAAAAAGCCGGAGGGGAAAAAGCTCTCCTGGAGGAATTTGTAAACGCAATAAATGAGAGGGATCCCGATGTCATCGAGGGCTATAATATTTTTAGGTTCGATCTGCCGTTCATAGAAAAAAGAGCGGCAATTCACAAGGTGAAACTAAAGATAGGACGCGATGGAGGACTCATAAGGGGACGCGCATCAAGAATGACTTTCGCCGAAAGAACGATAAGCTACACTAGATATGACTGCTACGGAAGACATATTTCGGACATATATTTCATGGTTCAGCTCTATGACATCTCCCACAGGGATTTACAGGATTTCAACCTCAAATCCGTCGCAGTGCATCTCGGGGTTGC
>CAZXAC010000095.1:0-9659 GCA_964638335.1 uncultured Lentisphaera sp.
TTCCGCATCTGAATATTTCGCAATCTTTACCCCGCCTAGCGGGGTTTACTATCTCCTTGAACGCAACCCAGTATTAGAACCTTTTATGCCATTCCGCGTGGAGGCTTATTGTCAACTGTCTCAGATCTCCGTATTTGGATACGGAGCCAGGATATTATAAATTACTTCCTTGAAAAAACGGATTGATTGCCATACATTATTGTGCTGATTGGTGAAACTTATCTAATTCTTTCGCCATCTAGCCAACAATGAGCACAATAAAGAAAAAAAAAGATGTCCCTCCTCGTGAGCAAGCTCCAAAAACAAGAGCTTCGTACACAAAGGATGTAGCATGCGCACATAACGACCCCGATGCCGCGGACCGCGACAGAATACTTAGCATATTCCGAGCGGCTCCGTCCGGGATAGGAATGGTCGTAAACAGAATTATCGTTGATATCAATTACAGAATTTGCGACATGCTCGGCTATTCTAGAGAAGAACTAATAGGAAAAAGTTCTAGGATCCTTTATCCGACTCAGGAAGATTTTGATTTTGTAGGAAAGCAGAAATACGGCCAGATAGAGAGAACCGGGCGCGGAGAGGTGGAAACACGTTGGCAGAAAAAAGATGGAACGATAATAAATGTACTCTTGGCATCATCCCCGATAGACCTTAAAGACTTGTCGAAGGGCGTTACGTTTACGGCGCTTGACATCACTGAGAGAAAACGCATGGAAGAAGCCCTCCGCGAAAGTGAATCCCGCATACGATCCCTAAGCGATAATCTTCCTCTAGGATTGGTATATCAAATAGATTCTGGTGTTGATGGGAAAGATAGAGTCTTCACATATATCAGCGCCGGGGTAAAGGAGATGCACGAAATTTCCATATCCGAAGCATTGAAAGATTCTTCAAAAGTATACAGGCAAGTACATCCGGAAGATCGCGCCACTTTGGTTGAGCATGAAAGGAAATCCTTCGAAAAAATGTCCCATTTTAAGGCGGAAGCTAGAATAATACTTCCATCAGGAAAAATGAGGTGGAGTCTTTTTTGTTCCGCGCCAAGGCTGATGCCGAATAAGCACGTAGTGTGGGACGGCGTCGAAATAGATATCACCGAAAGCAAAAAATCTCAAGAAGAAAGAGAGAGTCTGCAGGTCCAACTCGCTCAGGCCCAAAAGATGGAATCGGTAGGCAGGCTCGCCGGAGGAGTCGCTCACGATTTCAACAACATGCTCAGCGTGATACTTGGATACACCGAGCTTGCTCTTAAGTCGGTCCCTCTCGGTGGTCCCATTCAGGAAAGCCTGCAGGAAATACGCAACACCGTAAAACAGTCGGCAAATCTTACCAAGCAACTTCTGACATTCGCCCGCAAACAATCTGTAACTCCTAAAATAATAGATATCAACGAAAATATTGAAGACATCCTTGGCATGCTGCGGCGCTTGATAGGAGAAAATGTTGAAATTAAATGGTTGCCCGGAGAAAATGTGGGAAACGTTAAAATTGATCCAGTTCAGGTAGGACAGATACTTACAAATCTTTGCATCAATTCACGCGACAGCTTTAAAGACGACAAGACAGCCAAGATTTTGATAGAGACAGGCCTTGCTGTCTTTGACGGCAAAAGCTCTGGAAGGAACAAGAATTTCGCTCCGGGAGAATATGTTTCCATCTCAGTGGAAGATAATGGTTCTGGGATTGAAAAGAAAATTCTGCCTCACATATTTGAACCGTTCTTTTCCACGAAAGGAGTTAGGGGCGTAGGACTCGGTTTGCCAACAGTATACGGGATCGTGAAACAGAATTCTGGATATGTGGATGTGCAAAGTGAAATTGGGAAAGGCAGCAAGTTCAGCATATATCTGCCAAGAATCGAGGCCAGAGCCGAAAAAGAAACGAAGGCAAAAAAAGAAAATGCCCTTTCACAGGGCGGAGAGACAATACTTTTGGTAGAAGACGACAGCGTAATATTGAAACTCAGCAAAATCTTGATAGAAGGAATGGGTTACAACGTTCTGCCTGCCGCTTCACCGGAAGAAGCTATACAAATTTCCGAAAATCACGAGGTGGAAATCAAATTGCTTATAACGGATCTTATCATGCCAGGAATGAACGGATACGAATTGGCTAAAAAACTTTCAGAAACGCGACCGACAATGAAAAAACTTTTCATGTCCGGATATGCCACCGATATCATAGGAAAAAACGGTCTGATAGAAGAAGGTACCAACTTCCTTCCCAAACCCTTCGCCCTCGAGGATCTCGCAGCGGCCGTCAGAAACATACTGGATTCCAATTAGCCCTCATATTTCATCAAAAATTATTGACAGAAAATATATAAAAAAAATGTTATATAACGTTTGACTTATATTTTTTGCGTACTACCTTATTACCAAGGGAAGGAGAAATTAAAGTCAGTTTAAATAAATAAAAAAAGGAGAAAATTTTATGAGTGGAGCAAAAAAGCTTGATGCTGCGAACTTCGATCAGGAAACCAAGGGTAAATTAGTGCTCGTGGATTTTTGGGCTGAATGGTGCGGTCCTTGCAAGATGATGATACCTGTACTGGACCAAGTTGCGGCCGAAGTCGGAGACAAGGCGGTTGTCGCGAAAGTTAATGTTGATGAGGCGCAGGAGCTTGCAGTAAAGTTTTCGGTGCGCAGCATTCCGGCACTTTTCATACTCAAAGACGGACAGGTTGTCTGGCAGGCTGTCGGTGTTCAATCCAAAAAAGCTCTTGTCGACGCTATTGAGTCTGCCGCGAAGTAGTTTTTTGACGAATTTGGCGATACAAGTTGCCAAAGGAGGTTACAATGAAAGCGAATAACTTTACGAGCTCAAAGCTCATCAGGTTAATTTTTCTTGTTTTCTGCTTAGCTTCTTTTTCCCTTAGCATGGGGAGAAGTTTAGGCGGAGACGACAACTCGAGCGGTTTAAATCAGATTCGAGATATAGGGGAATTTGATGCGAAAATCGCAAAAGCACAAGGAACGGCTTTGGTTTACTTTTACGCTGACTGGTGTCCGCCATGTAAAGTAGTGGGACCAATATTGTCAAAGCTTGCTGTAGAATACGAAAGTAGACAGTCTTTCTACAAGGTGGATCTGACGGAACAAGAGGCTCAATATGAATTCAATGCGAAGGCATCGGTAGATTTTTTCCCAACTGTGATTTTTTTTAAAAATGGGAAAGAGGTTTCAAGGATTGTTGGGATGTATGAAGAATCCAAATATCGTGAAGAGATAGAGAAATTACTTAAATGAATAAGATGGACACGAGAGCGGAGGCGAAATTGCTCAAAGCGATGGCGCATCCGGTAAGACTAAAGATACTTGACAGGCTTTCAATAGGGCCTTGCTGCGCGAATGCCGCGCACAAGACCCTTCCAATATCACAGCCGAATCTTTCGCAGCATTTGAGGGCGCTGAGAAAAGCCGGATTGATAAAATTCGAAAAAAGGGGCGTCAGGCGTTGCTATTTCCTGTCGGATAAAATCCTTATAAGAAAACTTTTGGCTTCAATAAAAGGCTTTCTTGGGGCATGATGCGAAGAGCTCTAATAATACTGTATTTTTTTTTCTCCTTTCATGTTTTTTCCGGTGAAAAGTCTTTATTTATCTTGAACAGCACCGATATACATGCGAAACTTGAAGATTCAGCGGATGAATCAGGTAGAATCCCAAATATTCTTCGTCTCTCCGGATTAATACGCAACAGACGTTCCGAAATAGGTGAGGCCAACGTAATAAGCATCGATTGCGGAGATATACTTCAGGGAAGTTTTGCCGGCATGTTTTCGCGCGGAGAAATATCTTCGGAATTTTTAAGGCGCAACTCTTATGATGTTTGGGTGCCTGGAAATCATGATTTTGACTTCGGTTTTGAGCGTTTTGAGGAATTGTCGGGAAAAATACCTAGAACGGCAATTCTTGCGTTGAACATACAAGGAAAGGGAATATTAGCTTGGAAGATGTTTCAGAAAAATGGTCTAAAAATCGCAGTGATAGGCGCAAGTCTGTCGTACTTGGATTCGTTCAACATGAAAATGACCGGAGATTTCAGAATTGAGGGTAAACTTGATTCCATCATTCCTGAAATAATGAGAGAATCTCCAAACGCTATAATAATGGCAATCCACCAAGGCATATATTCGCCCAAGGAACGCGGTGGCGCGGATCTTGCGAAAATCGCATCAAGATATCCACAAATCAATCTCTTTCTCGGCGGACATTCACATGAAGATAATCCGGGACGGAAGATAGGCAGGGCAAGTTGGTTTGTGCAGGCCGGATGCCACGCCAAAACTCTCGCCGAAATAGAAATGCTTTTTGATGACTCAAATGGCAAGCTCCTAGACATAAGCTCCCGTATGCTTGATGTGACAATTGAGAGCAAAAAGGACATGGAACTGCTATCCTCGGTGAAGGGAATGATTGATGATTCAGGAAAATGCGCCAGCGAGATAGTCGGAGAAACTTTACATCGGATCCCAAATGTTGACGAGGGAGTGATAGATTGCGAAATTCGCGAACTCATATCAGCATCCATGTGTGCAGCTTCGGGAGCTGAAATCGCGTTCTCCGGCTGCGGTACAGGAATAGCCGGATTCGAAGGCAAAATCCGAAAAGGGGATCTGTTCAGGCTCCTGCCATACGAGGACAGAATCTGCACATTGAACCTATCGCCGGATCAATTCAAAGAAATCATTTCCGAGCAAACAAGAAAATTTGACCCAAGGCATTTCTACATGCCATGGGGCATATTTTGCGATTATAACGAGGATAAAGGAGAATATACGTTGAAGATGCAATCGGGTCAGCAGTGGATTGAAGGGGAAAAGACAGTCGCATTCTCATCATTTGCCCTTTCCGGAGCCGGCGGACGTTTCCCAGCCTTGGCGAATATCGCGAAAAACCCACAATCCTCATTCTCTGACACTGGCATAAACTTGCGCGACGCGGTGGGCGCGTTTATACAGAATAAGTCCCCTTTGAGCATAAAGACAAGGCTTTGGATTGACAAGTCCGTAATAAAAACGCCATAATTTTAAATTTTAAGGCTTGATTATTTACAAGCCTGAATTAAATTTCAAAGCTTTTTTATTAAAAATCTGGAAAACAGACAACGAGAAACAGACAGGAAAATAGATGAACACTTATCTTGCGAAAACAGGGGAAATAAAGAGAAACGGAGTATTGTTCGATGCGGATGGTCAGCCTCTCGGCAGGCTTGCCGTAAAAGTTGCTAACGCTTTGCGTGGAAAGGACAAGGTGACATTTACCCCGCATGTTGACACTGGGGCCTTGGTTGTGGTTATAAACGCTGCAAAGGTGAAGCTCACCGGGAACAAGGAAGAAAAGAAAATCTACCAGAGCTATTCCGGGCACAGAAGCGGATTGAAAGAAGTTCCCGCCAAAGATGTCAGAGCTAAGCATCCTGAAAGGATGATAGAAGATGCCGTATGGGGAATGTTGCCACATGGCAGACTGGGCAGGGCTCAATTCAAGAAACTTCGTGTTTACGCCGGAGCCGAGCACTCACACTCAGCTCAGAAGCTGGAAAAGGAATGACAAACTAAAACAAGGGATATCGAAAAATGACAGTTCAAGGCTCGCAAGTTCTCGCAAGCGGAAGAAGGAAATGCGCAGGAGCTTCCGTTAAGATAAAACCCGGAACGGGCAAGATAAAAGTCAACGGCAAGACGTTCGAAAGTTATTTTCAGACCGAAGCCATACGCGGATACATACAACAGCCTCTGAAGGTAACCAATACTTTTGGATTGGTTGATATAGTGGCCATGGTAAAAGGCGGCGGAATCGCCGGCCAGGCCGGGGCCCTTCGATTCAGTATCGCAAGAGCGCTGATAAAGAAGGACGCCAGTCTCAGACCAGTACTCAAAGGCAGCGGAATGCTGACCTGCGACGCAAGAGTAAAGGAAAGGAAAAAGACCGGAAGACCCGGCGCCAGAAAACGCTTCCAATTCTCAAAACGCTAATCAGACATGTCAAAAACAGCAATTGCCGTTGTTGGAGCTTCCGGATACTCCGGGGAAGAACTTATACGGCTTTTGTTGCGTCATCCGAATTGCGAAATTCGCATACTTACTTCACGACAGTATGCCGGAAAGGCGCTATCATCGGTTTTCCCTCGCTTTTCTTCCCGTTCCGATGTCGTTTTCTCGCAGCCTGATGTTGCGAAAATCGCAAAAGACTGCCAGTTCGCATTTCTCGCTCTTCCCCACGGTCTAGCTTCTGAATTTGCGAGACCTCTGGTTGAGGCTGGAGTGAAAGTCCTCGATCTCAGCGCCGACTTCAGGATAAAAGACAGGGAGAAATTCAAAAAATATTACAAAGAAGACCATCCCGCTCCGGAACTCTTGAAGGATGCCGTTTACGGAATGCCGGAAATATACAGAGAACAAATAAAAAAGGCGAAGCTTGTCGCATGTCCCGGTTGTTATCCTACCAGTGTGATTCTGCCCCTCTATCCACTGCTTAAGGAAAAGCTTATACGCCCCGAGAGCATTATTGTCTCAAGCATGAGTGGCGTCACCGGAGCAGGAAGAAAAGTGGATTTGCCATACATATTTCCGGAGTGCAACGAAAGCCTCAGGGCGTATTCTCCTGTCAAACACAGGCACCTGCCTGAAATCGAGCAAGAACTTTCAAATGCCGCCGGCATTGAGACGAAGATCAACTTCGTCCCGCATCTAGCCCCTATAAATAGAGGAATAGCCACAACAATAGTGGTCAGCCCTTCGGATTCTTTTTCAAGTGAAAAGCTCTCGCAAGCTCTTAAAGTATATGAAAAGGAAAGTTTTGTAAGATTAATGTCTGAAGGAAGTCTTCCGGACACGAAAAATGTATTCATGAGCAACTATTGCGATATTGCGTATGTTTTCGATGAACATACCGGCAGATTGATAATCAGTTCATGCATAGACAATCTGACAAAGGGTGCCGCAGGACAGGCGATACAATCTATGAATATCATTTTGGGAATTGACGAAAAAACTGCCCTGACATGAGCTCGAAAAATTATGTCTTCCCTTTTAGAAAACTGGGCTTGCATCCTCTATCCGCTTTTGCTGCTATATGCGTTGATTTGATGCTTTTCGGTCCCGAGGCCGCTGCTCCGCCCGCATTTATTTTGACTTTCGCTTTTGGCTTCATGATATCGGTTCCGGTATATTTGCTTCAGAAATATGCGTCTGGAGACGGTAGAAAAGTCGCCTTCGCGAAAGCGATGATAATTGGAATCCTGACGGCAATACCGTCCCCTCTGCCATCCGTGTTTACCGGACTTGGTGGCATACTTGGTTTGATAGGATCTGTTTTTAATTCAAAGTCCGAAGTTCCTCGAAAAACAGAGGACAAGATTGCATCAAAAGAAGACGTTATAGAAATAAAAGCGGAGAAAGATTAACCTAATTGACAATCAAACATTTATAAATAATCAGTTGACTGAACCGCAAAATGTAGGTTAGTACAACGGGAGTTTTCGATGGAATTTTATGACCCCGCTCCCCTCCCACTCAAATATGCCCAGTTTTAGGGGGGCTGGTCACGTCTGACCCCGATGTTCCTTTGTTATTTAATGTTAAGTATAGGTTCGCATCATTTAAATGGAACAAATGTTTACTATTCTAAAATTTTTTTGATCCTCTCCAAATTATTTTTCACATCATCCTCTCTGTCGAATACGCCTTGGTTCTCCATGCCCTCTGAATACTTTTGTATTTCGTCAAGCACCTTCTTGTCTTCGTCTGAAAACTCTTTGGCAATATTGACGTGGTTGGACATTATTTTCGAGGCAATCACCATGAGCTGATCAGACTTCGCCCGTTCCATTTTATTGTTTCTCACGTAGTCAACGATATGTTCAACAGCATTCCGGCCAAGATATTCCAAAGCAAGCTCAAGGCCTATCTCTGTAATTCCCTCTTTGGATCTGAGATAATTACCAATAAGTTCACCTTCTTTGTTATATTTATCAGATTTCCCATATTCAATTCTTTTTTCTTTGTCAATATAAATATTTTCAGGAATTGGTCTAATTGGTTTAGGTTTTATTTTGTCGGCTATGTATTTAACCTGTAGGGCGATATTTGTTATTTCAGCTTGTTTCATTTCAAACATAATTTTAACCGCTGTTAACTCCTGTTTAAAATCAAAGTCGAGTCCAGTTCCGAGCCATTTGTCAATAGTTTGCTTTAAAATTTTCGAATCAGTGTAATACCGGCCAATAATCTGAACGGCAGTATCCCTAACTACACATGGCAGATTATAAATATCTCCTTCTTCCTCTTCATGCAAAGCGGCTCCATATTCTTCGTTGATCACATCGGCTAAGAATTGTTCGGACTCCTTTGATTTGTGCTTTCCCACAGCTTCGACAATCATTTCTCTCTCCATTTCCGGTCCATTCCATTCCACATGCCTTTTCTTGGGAAGAGTTTTGTAATGGTTTATCAACAATTCCCTTATGCCCTTGTCAGGCATTTTTAATACGAGGAGTTTGACAGTCTCCAAACGAACGGCGACGTCATCGCTTTTAAGTTTTGTCTCCAATTGCTTATCGATTCCATTTTCGGAATCGGCTGAGACAAGCAAAACAACTGCGAAAAAACAAAAAATTCTAGTGAACGTTTTCATTGATATTTTTCCTTTTTTTATTTACCGGTCGCCGGCATAGCTTTGTTTTCCGGTACTCGACCAGTCTTTCGACTCGACTCCAAGTACACCGTCCTGCTTCCACCTGCAGAACAATTCTTGATCGGCATAGCTTTTATAGTTTTTGTAAGAAGTCCCACCATAATTGTATCCCGACAGATTACAGGTGTCTTTTTTGTCTGGATCTGTACCAATTTCAATTTCTCTTTCATCACTTAACCTATCTTTATCTTTATCCGGAAGTCCCAGTCCTTCCTGTTTTACCGCTCGCACTTCCTTGTCGAGGATTCCATGCCATAGCTCGTGCTTGCAGAGTTTGGCTACGGAGTGAATACCAGTCCCTTTTCCGTCAGGGTAGTCTTTTTCAGTATACGTTCCTGCAGTTACATTGAAGACAGACTGCCTTGCGATCTCCCAAGCATTCTTGTCAACAAAATAACGGTCACCTTCATGTTTACTCCAAGTATGATAACAATAATCATGCTTGAGATCGACTTCAAAGAGAATGAGATCGGGGACAGCTCCCATCTTCCAGTAATAGTACCAGGCAGGCTCATCGGTTTTATTGTCGATCGTCGGTCTCATGGCGGTTGTCATGAAAAATATTCTTATTTTCCTGTCAATCTGAAAACCGTCAAATTTTACAGTAACCATTTTATCTCCGAACCAAGTGTTGTCAGGCGGCATAAAGTCTTTGAATCTTGTGTTATGCTCGTTTTTTATTGTCAAGGTTGGATTTATGCCTAGGCCTTCGCTGGTATTTTCGCCTTTGGGATTCCAGAGAACGGTGGCACTGTTGTTGTCATAGCCACCTATCTTCCATATAAAATCCAGATGTGGAGCGGCAATGAATTTGCTTTCAATCAGACCATCCAATCCCCAAACCCCTATGTTGTGAAAGTGCTGAAATCCTTTTGAATAATCTTCGCAGTGTGTATTGTCCCCTTCACCGGGCAAAACCGTCGGATCGCCGTGAGGAGATAAGACCCTCACAATAATA
>CAZXAC010000096.1:0-9491 GCA_964638335.1 uncultured Lentisphaera sp.
CTCGATTCAATATCTTCGATAGCATCATTCGCGGCAAAGCAAAGCGTTGGCGCAAAAGTCGCAGGAATACATCTGGAAGGTCCGTATCTCAGCAAGGAAAAACATGGAGCCCAATACGAGGAAGACATAAGACCAATAGACTTGGGTGAAACCATGGAGCTCATCGCTGGAGGCAAAGGACTTATAAAAATAATGACCCTCGCCCCCGAACTTAATGGCTCCGAAAAACTCATAGAGATCCTACTCGAAAATAATATAATACCATCTCTCGGTCACAGCATGGCTGACGCAACTCAAGCTAAGCGCGCCATAGATGCGGGAGCAAAAAGATGCACTCATATATTCAATGGAATGCCTCCAATACATCATAGAAACATAAGCCTCACCACTGTTGCCTTGACTGATGACAGAATCGATGTGGAAATCCTCATTGACGGAATCCACGTCAATCCAATGGTCATAGATCTCGTGTGCAGAACAAAGCCTAAAAATAGGATAATAGCTGTAAGCGACGCCGTCCAGGCGACAGGTCTATGCGACGGGACATATCACATAGGAGATACGAGGATTATAGTGAAGGAGGGCTATGTAACCACAGAGTCAGGAACACTTGCGGGAACCACCTTCACCCTTGAAAGAGGTCTCCAACAATTGCTTGCCTTTTCTCACCTGAACAGAAACGAGGTCGCCGCATGCCTTACGATCAATCCGGCCAGAAGCATAGGACTTTCCAATCAAGGTGAAATCGCCCCACGCATGAATGCCGATATATCGTTTTTCAATTCGCAGACCCATAAGGCGGAAATGACGGTAATAGACGGAAAGATAGTCCATGATGCCTTGAAAAAAACAAGTGAATGAAATGAAGCAAAGATCCCTATCATCCCTGTCCGTTGAAGAACTTGCCTCTGAAATAGAACGTAATGACAAAAGATACTGGGAGGACGCTAATCCACTGATAAGCGATGAGGAATATGATTCGCTAGTGAGGGAATTATCGTCAAGAGCCCCTTCACATCCTCTTCTGCAAAAACTTCATTCACCAAAGATAGCAGGATCCGCCAAAATCCGCCATTCCTCCCCGATGCTTTCTCTCGATAAGGCATATTCTCACGCCGAAATTATCCAGTGGGCTGCGAAATTCGCAAGATCAGAGGATGAAATTTTCCTAATTGAACCAAAGTATGACGGAATATCCGCATCTCTTACAAATGGCGTACTCGCCACTCGAGGAGATGGCTACGATGGAGAGGATATCTCAGATAAACTACCCCTGATAGAGCTCGAAAAAAACGGTTACAAGGGACCTCCTGTATCGGACGCTCGCGGAGAAATAGTGATAAGAAATGACGATTTCAAAAATATATATTCGAAAATACTCAGAAAGGATGGGAAATCATATAAGAATCAAAGGAATGCCGTAGCAGGAATTGTGGGATTGAAGGACATAGCGGATATGGTTTTTCAGAAAGCCAAACTGACACTGGTTGATTATGACACACATGCAAAATCAGTAAAATTCTCCGAACTAAAAGACGAAAAGATATGGGACTCCATAGTGAAGGAATTTTCTTCCCTTCCATATCCAATGGATGGAATCGTAATAAAATTAAATGATAAAACCTATTCTGAAAACTTAGGCACAACCGCCCACCACCCAAGAGGACAGATCGCATTCAAATTCAGCGGACTGAGAGCGCATTCAGTAATCAGAAATGTCGAGTGGTCATTCGGGAAAAACTGCATAACTCCGATAGCGGCGATAGACCCTGTGGAAATCGGTGGAATAACCATAAAAAACGTAACCCTCCACAATTTTAATTTTGTAAAAGCTAATGATCTCCACATAGGAGATAAAATAATAGTCGAACGCGCCGGAGATGTCATACCTCACATGCTGTCTAGCGAACCGAGTGCGGAAAGAAAGTCTTTTTTAATCGAAAAATGCCCATCTTGCGACACAACTCTCGTAATTGACGGACCGGAAATAAAATGCCCAAATGAAAAATGCCCTGAAGTATCCTTGCAAAGACTTCTCGCCGCTGTGAGAAGCATCGGGATCGAGCGATTAGGCGAGCCAACTCTCAGAAAAATGGTATCATCGCTTGGAGTCAAAAATTTAAAAGACATCTTATCATTGTCCAAAGAGCAAATTTCATCCATGGAGGGATTTAAATCTAAATCCTCTGAAAATTTGTTTCAAGAGATAAATGCTGCGAAAAATACTACAGATTTCGCGCTTATCGCATCTCTAAACATCCAAGGAATAGGGAAGAATATAGCAAAATCAATCTTGGAAAAATTCTCCCTCTCGGAATTAAGAAAAATGTCCGCTCACGAACTCGAACAAATACCAAATATAGGTCCGGAAAGGGCCAAAGAATTGTACGAAAAACTTAGTATGGAGTCCAACACCATTGACGAGCTTATACAAGCACTGAATATATCCGAAAGCAAAGGATCGGACACAAAAAAACGACCAACAATATGCTTCACAGGAAAAATGCCTTTGCCCCGCTCTCACTATCAGCAAATTGCCGAAGAAAACGGCTATGATCTTGCCGACTCCGTAACGGAGGATTTAGACCTGCTAGTTGTAGCCAGCATGGAGGAAAAAAGTTCAAAACTCCAAAAGGCCGAAAAATATGGAATAAAAATACTGCTCCTTGACCAATGGACAAAGCTATTAACTGGACAAAAAGTTAAGGAACCCGAGCCGAACAACGCCATGCTGCCTGGATTTTAAGAATATTTCAGGGCTGCGTTATTATACTGAACCTCGCCCAGATTTGAGCCTCATCGGAAGGTGTCTTGGCATCTTCTTGAATCCGTTTCTAGAGTGGAACCCGATGCTGTCGGGTTCGGCGATCAGCCCGATCCAATCAACACCATGGAAAGACAGACGTTCGATTATTTTGGCGACAATTTTTCCGCCTATACCCGACCCACGATATTTTTTCAAAACCACGACGTCTTGAATATAAGCATCACTGCAACCGTCGGAAAGAGCGCGCCCCATTCCTATCATCCTGCCTTTATCAAACGCTCCGACGAAACAGAAAGAGCCTTTTACGGCCTTGTTTATGAACGCCGTATTCCTGTCATAATCCTTTTCCCACCATCCCGCGTCAATGTACAGCGCCCTGAAATCGGCAACCTTCACCCGTGAGACTTTTTTGACTGTGATTTTGGATTTCATTTTAGATTCGACACGCAATACAGAAAACATGATGCGTTAAAATTGAAATTGGTAATACTGAGTTGCGTTCGGTCACAGACTGCTGTGTTGCCTGAGCCCCCCGATCTTCAATCCTGATGTTTGCTCCGAGACGGCGCAAACTACTCTAGGGCTACAACGCTTGCCACTTACCCTTTCAGTCTTTCATTTATGGCATTTGCCGCTATTCTCCCCTGCCCCATCGCTAGAATCACTGTTGCGGCACCTAAGACGATGTCTCCACCTGCATAAACTTTATCTATTGAAGTCTTCTGATTTTCGTCGGCGATTATATTTCCCCATTTGTTGACTTTGAGTCCGGGAGTAGTCTGCTCTATCAGCGGATTTGAATCATTTCCGATTGCTACTATCGCAGTATCTATATCCATTATGAATTCGCTGTTTTTTATCTCAACCGGTCTTCTGCGCCCTGATGAGTCAGGTTCGCCGAGTTCATATCGCAGACATTCCACCGAGGTAAGAATTCCTTCCTGATTACCTATGAATCTCTTTGCGTTTGTGAGAATATGAAATTGAACACCTTCCTCCTTGGCGTTTTCCCTCTCTTCAATACGGGCCGGCATTTCAACTTCCGTTCTCCTGTAAAGAAGATGGACTTCCTCCGCTCCAAGGCGTATCGCCGTCCTCGCCGCATCCATCGCCACATTTCCGCCGCCAAGAACTACCACCTTTTTCGAAGGATATATCGGAGTATCGCTTTTCGGATCGTAGGCCTTCATGAGATTCGAACGCGTAAGATACTCATTCGCCGAAAACACTCCCACAAGATTCTCCCCTTCTATCTCCATGAATTTGGGTAGCCCAGCGCCAGTCCCAACAAATACCGCATCAAATCCGTCCTTATCTATCAGATCTGTCAGCTTTCTAGTCTTGCCTACTACATAATTGCTTATCACATCCACACCCATCGCAGATAGGGTATCTATCTCCGATTGGACTATTTTTTTCGGAAGACGGAACTCCGGTATCCCATACACCATCACGCCTCCTGGCTTATGGAACGCTTCAAAAACTGTCACTGAATGTCCTTCCCTGCGGACATCCGCCGCGACCACTATGCCTGCAGGTCCGGTGCCGATCACCGCGACCTTCTTCCCTGTCTGTTTTTTCACCACTGGCGTTTTCACCTTGCCTGATTCCCTTTCAAGGTCGGCGACAAATCTTTCTATCCTGCCTATTGAAACTGATTTTTGAGGATCTTTCAACGCCCTTCCAACAGTACATTTCTCCTGACACTGGGTCTCTTGAGGACATACCCTTCCACAGACGGCCGGCAGAAGGCTGTTCTTCTTTATCACATCTATAGCCTTTTGGAAGTCTCCTTCGGCAACCGCATCCACAAAAGCCGGTATGTCTATCCTAACCGGACAACCATCAACACAAGGAGCATTTTTGCATTTCAGACATCTCATGGCTTCGAGCCTGACCTGAGCCGGACCATAGCCAAGCGCCACCTCACTGAAATTTCTGCTGCGCCGCTCTGGCGGCTGAACAGGCATCAACTGCGGAGGAATCTTCATCCTGTCCTTATTTGTAAGCGGCTCTTTTCTGGCCAGCAGTTCTTCCAAAGCCTTAATCGCCTGCGCCTCAACGCTTTCCGGCGAAGAATGTGTAGTGGTTTCAGCCATTTGAATGCTCCAGTTTTTTTATTTCGGCGCCAAGCTTGCATTCCTTGTCAAACTTAGCTTTTTCAATTTTCTTATACGCGTTAAGACGTTTCATCATATTGTCGAAATCAACAAGATGACCATCAAATTCCGGACCGTCAACGCAGACAAATTTCGTCTTGTCTCCAACTGTCACTCTGCATCCTCCGCACATTCCGGTGCCATCAACCATTATGGTATTTAGAGAAACGAGTGTTTTTACTTTGAACGGACGTGTCGTCTCGGAACAGAACTTCATCATTATCGGAGGACCTATGGCTACGACAAGATCCGGAGGATTGCTTCTCGAACATATCTCTTTAAGAGGTTCAGTAACAAGCGCCTTCCGCCCGTATGATCCGTCATCGGTGCAGACTATGAGCTCGTCGGATATCTCTTTCAATTCTTTTTCAAGTATTACAAGATCTTTCGAGCGGGCTCCTATTATTGAAATAAGATGATTCCCCGCCTTCTTCATTTCTTGCGCGATAGGATGCATCGGAGCCACGCCTATTCCGCCACCAACACAAACTACCGTGCCAAATTTTTCGATGTGCGTAGGTTTGCCGAGGGGGCCCAGCAGATTGTCTATTTGATCCCCCGGATTCAAATTGGCGAGTTTTCTTGTTGTCGCTCCTACCACTTGGTATATCAAGCTTATTGTTCCCTTCACCGGATCGGCATCGGCTATCGTGAGCGGAATACGCTCAGCGTAATTGTCATCAAGTGAAAGTATAACAAATTGTCCTGCCCTTCTTTCTGATGCAATAAGCGGCGCTAAAACATCCATTCTGTATACATTTTCCGAAAGCTTCTGTTTTGCTATGATTTTATTCATTTTTTTATAATGGGTTGCCTTATTTTTTTGTTTTCTGAATCTAGAGCATCTGTAAATATTTTCAAATTATAATCCGCTGAATTCAAGAGCGAATGAAAAACTTGAGCATATGCACAGTAATGTCCGTTCTCCTTTGGCGAGCTTGCCCGTACCTGCCTGCCACGTCTTAGCCTTGCCGAAGACTGGTGACAGGCTTGTCCGTCCTAGTTACTGCGCTATACCTCCTCAAAAAAAGATATGAAAATGGCATACCCAATAAACGATGTCCTACTTGCAATGGCAATGAAAAATGGTATATTCTCCCAAGATGATGACTGGGTGGGCAATGTAAAACTCATCGCGCTTATCACACCCAATATGCCTTACCGAAGCCTTTCATGGTCTTCTGTCAGCTTAAAGTGGACTAATCAATCAGGAGATTATTTATGACTAAATTTGAAGAATTCGGACTTTCTGCGGAACTTATGAAAGGCGTAACGGAACTCGGTTTCATCACCCCTACCCCAGTTCAGGCTAAGGTAATTCCAATGCTCATCAGCGGAAAACGCGATGTTGTCGCTCTCGCCCAGACTGGTACCGGAAAAACGGCCGCATTCGGACTGCCCCTGCTCCAGCTTACAGACCCGGCAAATCAGGCAACCCAAGCGCTGGTGCTATGTCCTACCCGCGAACTCTGCCTCCAGATCGCAAAGGACCTTGCCGAATACGGGCGTTTCGCCCCGCATCTCAAGATACTTGCCGTATATGGCGGTTCATCGATCCGTGACCAGATCCATTACCTGCAACGTGGCGTACACATCATCGTCGCCACACCAGGTCGCATGCTGGACCTGCTCAATCGCAAGGCCGCGAATCTCGCAGAAGTCCGCAGAGTAGTCCTCGACGAGGCAGACGAGATGCTAAACATGGGCTTCCAAGAAGATCTTGAAAGCATCCTTTCCGAAGTACCAGAAAATGCGCGTACACTGCTATTTTCGGCTACAATGCCAAAACAGGTCGCCTCAATCGCATCTAAATACATGAACGACCCAGAGGAAATAATCATAGGACAGCGCAACGCTGGCGCGGCAAACGTAAAACACGAATGCTACACCGTACATGCCCGCGACCGCTACCACGCACTCAAACGCGTAATAGACAGCCTACCTATGTTTTACGGCATCATATTCTGCCGCACCCGCATTGAAACACAGGAAGTCGCCACCCAACTGATGAGCGATGGATATAGCTCCGACGCGCTACACGGAGACATGTCGCAGGATCAACGCGACCGCGTCATGAACAATTTCCGCAAGCGCAAGATCAGGATTCTCGTAGCCACAGATGTCGCCGCAAGGGGTCTCGATGTTGATGACCTCACGCATGTTATCAACTACGATCTGCCAGGAGATCCAGATGTTTACACCCACCGTAGTGGACGTACTGGACGCGCCGGAAAGGCCGGCATATCCATAGTCCTAGTACACATGCGCGAGACATACAAACTCCGCGCCATAGAACGAATAATGAAAAAGCAGTTCGAACAAAAGAAAGTCCCTACTGGCAGACAGGTCTGCGAAGCCAAGCTGGGACAGATGCTTGAGAAAATCAAGGGCTATGACGGCGCCGAACTCGGAAAGCTCAGAGCTTACCTGCCCAAAATATACGAAGCTCTCGCCGAAATGCCGCGCGAAGAGATAATAAGCCGTTTCGTCCTAAGCGAATTCAAAAGCCTTCTCGAATACTACAAGGACGCACCAGACCTAAACGTGAACGTAAGACATGATGACAACTTTGACCGCCGAAATAATAACCGCCAAGACTTCGGACGTATCGACGAAGGCTCACGCGGACAAAACAGCCGCGCAAGAGAAGACTATGCGGGTTCAATGAGCAAATTGCGTATAAATGTCGGCAAAGCCGATGGCCTCACCGTTAAGGCGCTTATAAGCATTATAAACAGGGCGACATACGGTCCGATGATCAAACTTGGGCGCATCCACCTAATGGACCAAGCCAGCGTCTTCGAGATAGCCTCCGGCAGCGAAGAGAAACTCATGCAAAACCTCGGCAACTCATCCTTCGCTAATCGTCAGCTGAGATGCACTCGCGACTCAGGAACTGGAGACTACGAAGCAACAGAGCGGCGTGGCGGACACCGCACAGGATCTGGACACCGCGACAATCATCCGCGTAACGCTGGCGGCAACAAAAACGCCCACCATCGCAAGAAAAATGAAAATTACGACTTCAAGAACAAGTTCAAAAAACGTAAATATTTTCAAGCATAAAATTCAAATATTACCTCATTCCCTCACTTGTATCATGAGTTGAATTTTTATTCAACAAGGGGGTTGCTCTTCGCAGTTGAATCTACCCATGGCAAATAATGGTTTTAAAACGAAATAAGCTGGTCATTATTTGATTGAGCCGATTGCAAAATTTCCGTTGGAACGCCGGTCTTATGACCGGCTTAAGAGCCAGCCATAGGGCTGGCGATCCTTTTAAAAGGCAATTTTGCAATCGGCTCTGATTTTAAGCATTACCACTACCGTCAGTTTTTTTCGTCCAACTTGCGTATTACATCTCTCAACATTGCCGCTCTTTCGAATTCCAGTTTTGACGCGGCATCAAGCATTTCCTTCCTGAGTTCTTCAACACTTTCCTGCCCTATGCTTTCGAGGTCAATCGCCGCCGCTCTTTCATCCTTGTCCTTCGCACCCGAAACCGAATACACCGAGATGTCTTCTCTTATTTCCTTCATTATGGTTGTAGGACTTATGCCGTTGCGCTTGTTATGCTCAATCTGTTTTCTGCGTCTCAGTTTTGTGATATTCACGAATTTCTTTATGCTTTCGGTAATGACGTCGGCATAAAGTATTACCTTCCCGCCGGAATTCCTCGCCGCCCTGCCCGCAACCTGTATCAAGGAACGCTCCGAGCGTAAAAATCCTTCCTTGTCGGCATCCAGAATTGCGACTAAGGCAACCTCGGGAAGATCTATCCCCTCCCTAAGCAGATTTATCCCCACTAGACAGTCGAAATCTCCTTTGCGAAGTTCGCAAAGTATTTTCGACCTTTCCAGAGCGTCTATTTCAGAATGCAGATATCGCACCTTTAATCCCAGCTCCTTCAAATACTCGCAGAGTCTCTCGGAACTCCTCTTCGTGAGAGTCGTCGCTAAAACGCGTTCCTTCCTTTCCGCGCATTTGCGAATTTCGCAGACAAGATCCTCGATCTGTCCCTCGAGAGGCCGTATTGAGACCTCAGGATCAAGCAGTCCGGTAGGTCGCACAACTTGCTCCGCCGCAACTCCAGAAAGCTCTATTTCGTAATCACCCGGCGTGGCAGAAACAAATATCGTCCTCTTCGATGTCATCTTGTTGAACTCATCAAAGGTGAGAGGCCGGTTTTCCAGAGCCGATGGAAGCCTGAATCCGTGTTCAACCAAAGTCTCTTTCCTGCTCCTGTCCGCCTTGAACATCGCCCTCAACTGCGGGATTGTGACATGCGATTCATCTATCACGGTAATGAAATCGTCCGGGAAAAAATCCAATAGGCAGAACGGCTTCTGATTGGGAAGTCTGTCGGATAAATGGAAGGAATAATTTTCTATCCCGCTGCAATATCCTGTCTCCTTCATCATTTCGATGTCAAACATTGTCCTCTGGTGAATCCTCTGCGCCTCTACGAGGAGATTTTTACCTTCAAAATATTTCACCCTTTCTTCCAATTCCGCTTTTATCCTTCCGACAGCCCTGTCTATCCTTTCCTGCGGTATCACGAAATG
>CAZXAC010000097.1:0-9450 GCA_964638335.1 uncultured Lentisphaera sp.
GGCTTTACCTGATTCGCGTATCATGCCACCTATCCTTCTGTCCTGCGCGCTCGCGCCATCAAAGAAAGGTTCTAGGATTAGTATAATGATATTCGCCTTTTGTATCGCCTTCTCGGTTCGGTCTATGCTGAAGATTTCCACGGGACTGTCAGCTTTGCGTTTCTGTCTGAGCCCGGCGGTATCGACGAATGCTATTTTCAATTCACGGCCACCGGATCTGATTATCGCATTTGTCTCCACTGCATCCCTAGTTGTTCCGGGAATTTCACTTACCATCATTCTTTGTTCGTTCAATATTCTGTTTATGAGTGATGATTTTCCGACGTTAGGGCGACCGGCGATAGCAATCCTCATGGCATCATCTTCGGCCACTTTCACCTGTTTGAAGTCTTTTGTGAGTTCTGCGAGAAGTTCATCCAGTCCGGTCCTATGCACGCAGGAGATGGGAAAAGCCTTATCGAAACCTAATCTTGCGAAATTCGCAACTGTATTTGCGCCGCTTTCGTTGTCAGCCTTGTTGACCGCAAGTATTATTCTTTTTCCTGATGTTCTAAGTTTTCTTGCTATGTCTTGATCGAGTGGGAGGGGCTCTCCGGCCTCCACGACAAATATTATATTATCGGCGGATTCTATGGCTGCTTCAACCTGGCGTCTTATTTCCTTTGACCAGAGGTCTTTTGTATTCTGTCCTTCGTAAAGGGACAGTCCTCCAGTGTCAACCAGTTGAAATTTCCTGTCGCGAAATTCGCAAAGTCCGGTTATACGGTCTCTTGTGACTCCGCTTTCGCTGTGGACTATTGCGGTACGTCTTTTCTGAATGGCGTTGAATAGGGATGACTTGCCAACGTTCGGTCTGCCGACAATCGCCACTACAGGAATTTTTAAATCTGAATTTTCCACTTCCAACCTTATTTCGATGCGTTTTCGTAAGAGATTTACAATAAAATACTTCCCACTTTTATTAGAGCCCATCAATTTATCATGCTTAAAGAAAAAAGAAAGAAAGTAATCAGCGCTGCTAAGACTGACCTGCATTCAAGGAACAGGAAAAACATTCAGATCCAATTCCAACTTTCTTTTTTAAACAGTTTATCAAAAGGATTATGACTGAATAGTATTATGATGGAAAGGCATGCCTCAGTTACAAGAGTGCAAGAGTGACCTATGTAAAAACTACCAGCAATCTCGCTTTTAAGTATCCAAAGTAAAATGGTCGGGGCGAGAGGATCCCGCTTGATGCGGGACAAGTTTGAACTTCATCCCGCAGAATGCGGGACTCCGACTTCTTCAACAAGATACTACAAAAAAATGGTCGGGGCGAGAGGATCCCGCTTGATGCGGGACAAGTTTGAACTTCATCCCGCAGAATGCGGGACTCCGACTTCTTCAACAAGATACTAACAAAAAAAATGGTCGGGGCGAGAGGATCCCGCTTGATGCGGGACAAGTTTGAACTTTATCCCGCAGAATGCGGGACTCCGACTTCTTCAACAAGATACTAACAAAAAAAATGGTCGGGGCGAGAGGATTTGAACCTCCGACTTCTTGGTCCCGAACCAAGCGCTCTATCCAGGCTGAGCCACGCCCCGACACACAAAAACTATATATAATTAATGAACTTCATATCCGCTTCTTTCCGCTAGTATACTGTCTCCGCGCGGAAATCGCAAGAGGCAATTCAACGAACGACAAAAATCATTTCGGATGAATTATCTATCAGGACTGCTGCTCGCAATTTCCTGATTTCTTCTCTTCTCCGGAGGAGACTTTTACAACCACTCTCTTGAGTTTCGGATTATCTGTTTCCAGACTTTCTGTGACGATCTCCGCATCATCTTTCAATGTGGTGTGTATTACACGTCTTTCGTGTGAGTTCATAGGAGGAAGAGTCACACTGTCTCCCCATCGTTTAACTTCTTTGGCGGCATCGAGAGCTTGTTGTTTCAAAATTGCGTCTCTGTCTTCGTCTGACTGCGCCGAAACATCTCCATCTGAGAATCTTTGCGGTCTTTCTCTTCTCATTCCGCCCCTGTCGCCGCCACGCCTTGGCCTTTCATCGCGCCTGTTATCTCTATCCCCGCGATCTTCGCGATCTTCTCTTCTTTCGCCTCTACCACCCCTGTCGCCGGAAGGTCTTCTGGAATAACCATCCACATCTATGACTATCCTAGGGAAGGCATTGTCAAACTTCAACATCATCCTGTTTATCAAAAACTGCAGACTTTCAAGCGCCTGTCCCCTTCTTCCTATGATTCTTCCTGCCTCTTCGCTTGTCGCCTTTATTATAATTCTTCCGTTCCTTTCTTCCGCCTTGATCTCCGCATCTAGTCCGAGGTAATCGAGCATTGTCGCCAACGTTGTGACAGTTTTCTCGATTTTTTCCGGCATCTGCATTCCCGCTTCCATCTCAGTTTCTCCTTGTTTATTGAATTTTTAGGCAATCCCCTTTGTCTTTTTTATGAGGGGCATGTATTTACTCATTCCCAGTTGTATTATGCTTATGATCTGGCTAACAGTCCAGTACAGGGTCAGTCCGGAGGGCACAGAATAAAACATTACGAGCATTATCAAAGGCATTAACATCATCATTTTTTGTTGTACTGGATCTGCGACGGCCGGAGTCATCTTCTGTTGCAAGAACATAGTTCCAGCCATCAGCAATACCAAAGGATTTACCGGAATCGGAATCCCGGGTATAAACAAACTGTCTGGACGCGTAAGATCGATTGCCCATAAGAACGATGATTGTCTGATTTCAACAGCGCCCCCTATGGTATTGTAGAGCGCGAATAGCACTGGCAACTGAAGGAGAGCCGGCAGGCATCCGCCGAATGGATTGACTCCGTGTTCTTTATAGATTTCCATAGTCTTAGCGTGCATTTTTTGCGGATCGCCTTTGTATTTTTCCTTGATTTCCTGAATGATCGGCTGAAGCTTCTGCATATTCCTCGCAGATGTATTTGCCTTTTCCGCCAAAGGCCAGAACGCGAGTTTTATGAGAATCGTAAGAATTATTATGCTCCATCCGTAATTGCCTACAAATTTATTTATTTTGACCAGGAAGGACAGGAGGAGCTGCGATATTGGTTCCAGCCAATTCCATCCGAGATGCATCACCTTGGTGGCGGATTCATCAAAGCTTTTAAGCAGTGGGCGCTCTTTAGGTCCTAGAAAGATGGACATTGAAAACGTCTTAGTCTCTCCGGGAGCAAGGTCCAGCGGCAAGATTCCCTGACTTGAAATATAAGGGAATTTGGGCTTTTCATTATCTTTAAGATTTTTTTGGAAAAGTTCATCTGACTGTTTTTCATTTTTTCCCTTGGTAGGCAAATTAGAAGCTATCATCATATTGCCTTCCGGAAAGGGTTCCTGCGGCATTAGAATTGAGCAGAAATATTTATTTGACAGGGCTATCCAGCGGGCAGGATTTTCCTGCTGTTCATCGAATTCCTTGCCCTTGAAAGGTTTTGACTTCACGGCGCCGCCAGAGGCCAAGCATGTGTTTATGCTGAAATATTCGCTTTGAAGCTGGTCCCCGCCCATGCTCTTAAAATCGCTGATTGAACCCGCTGACACCTTCAACGCCGGAATGGAAACACGCTCCGAGCCGACATTTAAAAAAGAGATTTCGCTGCCGACAATATATTCTCCCTTGAGAGAGAAGGACTGTTTTATCTTCAGATCCGAGCCTCCTGCCGAAACAGTCCTGATAACAGTTATGGAGCCGTCCTTATTTTCCACCTTAATATCCTTAACGACAGAATCTCCGATAGAGACTTTCAACCCGTCGAACGGATTCAAAGGATATCCGAATGATATATTCTTCGTTTTCTTCTGGTCGAGAAATTTTAAAAATTCAACTCTTTCTATGGATGAATCGTACACTGATATTTCGCATGTAATATTACTATTCCCAAGCCTTTCCGTCCTGAAATCAGATGGATTAAGTCCTCCGTGCTCAGTTTTTGAATGATTTGAAACGTCTTCCTTTGATGTTGAAGTATCGTTCTTTATCGGGGTTTCAACGGGCTTATTATGCCTTTCGTTATTTTCAGCCAAAGCTTTGGCGTCAGAGCTTATAGCATCGGCTTTTTCAGCGACGCTTTCCTGTTCGACACGCTTTTCTTCCACCATTTTCTCGTTGGCTTTCTTAGAGTAGATTCCCCAAACGAGAATCATCCCGAGGCAGAGAATGAACGCGAATACTGTCTCCTTATCAAATTTCACTACTTAATTTCTCCATTTTTTAATCCGCTTGGCGGTTTCTGCTGATTTGGAATTTTACCGGAACCGGATCGTTGCCACAATCGCACCAAGGATTGCATCTGGCTATACGAAATACCCCCATTGCAAGACCTTTAAGAAGCCCATGCTTCTCGAGAGCTTCCGCCATATATTCCGAACAAGACGGATTATAGCGGCACATTCTGGGAAGAAAGGGGGATATGATTCTCTTGTATGATTTTACGCAGAATATCGCCAGACTGCAGACAGGATTGAATTGCTTTCTCAGTTCAATTTCCATTTTCCGGCCTCCCTCATCAGTCCTATAAACTCGTCCTGAACTTCCCTGATTCCGGATTTAAGCAGATAAAGGCGAGGTATCATGATCAGTTCACATTCCATCAATCCGCTCTTGCTATTCCTGAAAATCTCTTTCATTATACGCTTCGCTCTGTTCCTTACAACGGCCTTCTTGCTGAATTTCCTACTGCAAATGAAGCCCACTTTCAAGGCGCCAGTCCTAGCTGGCGCAATCAAAATAACTAAGAAACGCCCCGCATATTTAACCCCTGACGATCTTACGTAGTCAAAGTCCGATAATAGCCGGAGCCTTTCGCTCTTTTCAAAAGATGCCGTACCGAAACGCAAAACCCCCGAATTATCTGTTCCCTTTCCTTCCATCGGACATTTTATTACGCGGGGCAGGCGCTCTCCTTAGGCTGAAAGCTTCTTGCGTCCTTTCCTGCGTCTCCTGCTTAAAACTTGTCTTCCGGATTTCGTAGCCATCCTGGCCCTAAATCCTATCTTGCGTTTTCTCTTTATGTTCGACGGCTGAAACGTCCTCTTCATTTTTCTTCTCCAAAGAATTTTTAAGTTTTAATGTCTGGAGTCTACCGCGAATTTCGCAGTCGCCCCATTTCCAACGGCTTAAGTCCGTTTATTCGGCGAATCGGTAATCTAAGCCGTCAGACGAAATAATCAAGAATAAAGTCCTTCAATTGATTCAGGGAATATTCTCAGATTGAAAAACGGTTTTTTATCCTAGCAACAACTTTTTCGGGGGTGAAGCCGAATTTATCCGCCAACACCTTGTAGGGAGCCGATAGTCCGAAATGGTCTATGCCTATGCAGAGGCCGTCCAAGCCGGTGAAACGGTCCCATCCGTAGCTTGTCGCAGCCTCGATCGAAATCCTCCTCTTGCACGACGACGGCAGTATCTGCTCCTGATAGGATTTATCCTGTTTCAGGAAGAGCTCCTGGCTTGGCATCGAAACCACTCTCACTTTACGACCTTCCTTCCGGAGAATTTCAGCTGACTTTATCGCGAGGTTGAGCTCCGATCCGCTCGCTATCAGTATGGTGTCAAATCCCGCGTCATCGGTAATCACATAAGCGCCTTTGTCCATTTTTATCTTCGCCGCAAGCTCAGAGGGCAATGGATCCAGATTCTGCCTAGTTAGAAACAATGCCACAGGGCCTTTGAGTCTGAGTGCGGTCGCCCAGGCATGCGCGACTTCATTTGCTTCTCCGGGGCGTATGACCGTCATACCGGGTATAGATCTCAACATTGCAAACTGGTCTATCGGCTGATGGGTCGGACCATCTTCTCCAACGTAAAAAGAATCGTGCGTAAACACATATATCACATGCAATCCCTGCACTGCCGCCAGCCTTATTCCAGGCTTCATGTAGTCGGAAAATACCAGGAATGTCGCCGCGTAAGGTATTGCCGCGCCGTAAAGGGCCATTCCATTCGCCAGAAGGCTCATTCCAAGCTCTCTCACTCCGAAATGCATGTTTCGGCCAGCCCTGTCGGAAACAGAAAAATCCGTCGCGCATTTCAAAAGCGTCTTCGTGGAAGGAGCGAGATCCGCAGATCCTCCCATAAGAGCGGGAACAAGTTCCGCAGCGCGATTCAATACTATCCCGCCCGATGACCTTGTCGCATCAGCCTTGTCCTTCGGGGCGGCTTTAAGAAGTTCCTCAGTTATATTTTCTGGAATTCCCTTATTAAGGAGAGTTGATATCATCTCCGCTTTTTTGGGATTTTTTTCAAGATGTTCCTGAAATTTTTTATCCCAATCAACCGCAGACTTCACAAGTTCCGCGCGCCTTGCGGAAATCGCTTTTTTCAACTCATCTGACACGGTGAAGGCAGGGCAGCCCTCAAAACCGAGAGTCTTCTTCACCGCCGCGACTTCATCATCTCCGAGAGGTTCTCCATGGCATGAATGCTTGCCGGCTTTGTTCGGAGAACCGAATCCTATGACAGTCTTTCCAACTATTAAAGTCGGGCGTCCGTCCGATTTCATAGCTTCCTTTATGCCCTTGTCAACTGTTGCAGGATCGTTGGCATTGGGCATATTGACTATCCTCCAGCCGTATGCCTCAAATCTCTTCGCGACGTCTTCACTGAACGCGAGAGATGTTTTTCCTTCTATGGTTATGGAGTTGTCGTCATAGAAACACACTATGTTGTCAAGCTTAAGATGCCCCGCGATAGAAGCCGCCTCATGAGTGGTGCCTTCCATCATGCAGCCATCACTGGATATGATATATATCTTGGAATCCAGCAGACCTGTACCTTCGAGTTCAGTGCGCGCCGCAAAATTTTTCGCAGCTATCGCCATTCCCACACCAGTTGCGAAACCGCTTCCGAGAGGACCAGTTGTAACTTCCACCCCAGGCGTGTGACCGTACTCCGGATGTCCAGCTGTCTTACTGTCCAATTGACGGAAACGCTTCAACTCCTCCATTGTCATCTCCGGATATCCGAAAAGATGAAGGAGGCTATAAAGAAGCATTGAGCCATGTCCGGCAGAAAGGATGAATCTGTCTCTCGCGAGCCAGCAAGGATTCGAAGGATTGTGCCTCATGTACTTGAACCATAGCGCGAATGCGTAATCCGCGCATCCCATCGGCATTCCCGGGTGACCTGATTTAGCGGCTTGAACTCCCTCAGCGGAAAGAATCCTTATAGTATCCGCGCCCAACTTCTCCAGCCTGTAATCCGACATTTATGAGTCTCCGTATTTTTTATTTTAATATTTTATGACTATTTTTGCTCTTTGTTCTGGACTTTTTCGGCTGATAAGATAATTTCCCTTACTCATTTTGCAATCGTTTTAAAAGACTCAACACATGGAAAAAGAAAGATTCATAACCTCGACTCTCAATAAGAAGGATGTCGAATTCGACAACACCCTCCGCCCTCGACTGTTCAAAAATTTCCCCGGCCAGGAAAGCGTCAAAGAGAGAGTGGAACTCTTCGTGAAAGCTTCAAAAATGAGAAAAGATCCCCTCGGCCATATACTACTGAGCGGACCTCCCGGGCTCGGGAAAACCACCCTCGCCTACATAATCGCCAACGAAAGAGGAGTGAACATAAAAACATCCAGCGGTCCAGTCCTTGAAAAACCCGGAGACCTCGCCGGCATGCTCACGTCCTTGCAAAAAGGAGATATACTTTTTATCGATGAAATACACAGGCTGAGCACCAGCGTTGAAGAATATCTCTACAGCGCCATGGAAGATTTTTTCATAGACATAGTAATAGACCAGGGCCCCGGAGGACGCTCGGTAAGACTCAATATCCAACAATTCACCCTGATAGGAGCGACAACCCGTTCCGGATTGCTTTCAGCGCCTTTGCGTTCTCGTTTCGCGCTCAACTGCAGGCTCGACTATTACAAGCCCTCAGAACTGGTGGAAATCATAATGCGTTCGGCAAAAATACTTAAGATAGATATAGACCATGAAGGAGCTGAGGCTATTGCCTCGAGAAGCAGGGGAACTCCACGCGTCGCCAACAACCTCCTACGCTGGGCGAGAGATTACGCCCAAGTCAAAGCGAACAGCTTCATCTCCGGGAAAGTCGCGATAGCGTCACTTAAGATGCTCAATATAGATGACAACGGTCTCGATGAGATGGACAATCGCATATTGGAGGCAATGATATACAAGTTTTCATCTCGTCCGGTGGGAATAAAGAATCTTGCCGTGGCCGTCGGCGAAGAGGAAGGCACTATAGAGGAAGTCTATGAGCCATTCCTCATACAGGAAGGATACATGGTGAGAACACCGCAGGGAAGAATCCCCACCGACAGGGCGTTAAAAAAATTTGGACTCACGCATCCGCCAGGAAAACCGGAAGAAGAAGGAGATTTGAAGCTTTTTTAAATATAAACAAATCCAAGCTGTGGACTTGGAATACTAGGAGCAAAAATGAACGTTCAGATAGAAAAATTGCTAGTGCTTCAGGAAATCGACCTCAAGATAAGAGCAATGAAAACAAGACTTGAAACCATCCCAATACAGATAAAGAACATCTCCGACCAGATAGACGCGGAAAAAAAGAACTTCGCCACCCAAAAGGAACTGCTTATGTCGGAAGAACTTGACATAAAAAAAGTCGAAGCAGCGATAAAGGAAAAGGAGGAACACATAAGAAAACTCCAAGGACAATCCTCCATGGTAAGGAAAAATGACGAGTATAGGGCTCTCATGAACGAAATCGAAGCAATTAAAAAGGGCATCGGAGAACTTGAGACCAGACAACTGGAGCTGATGGAAAGAATACAGGAAAACAAGGCTAAGGTGAAGGATATAGAAACAAAGCTGAAGGAAAAGGAGAAGCAGGCGGCAGAAGAAATTAAGGACTTGGGAGAAGTTGAAGCCAAGGTAAAAAACGAAATCTCCAAATTCACCTCGGAAAGATCAAAACATCTCGGAGACCTGGAAAAAAGCGCCCTTAGCATATACGAGAGACTCCTCGCCAAGGGAAGCGGAACTCCAGTCGCGGAAGTCAAAGACACTATATGCTCCAACTGCCACCTGAAATTGACTCCTCATACGAACAATCAGGCAAAGAAAGACCTGATAACCCAGTGCGACAACTGCTCGCACATAATCTACTATAACAAGGAATAAAACCGGCCTTGTCCTAAATAAAGTTGATTTCAATCGATTGTGAATCCGATCCCGCTCTTGTTCCCTATCCCTATCCCTATCCCTATCCCTATCGTAATCGTAATCGCAATCGCTATCGCTATCGTAATCGCAATCGTTGTCGTAATCGCTATCCCCCTTCGCCATTCGAGCTACGGGGAACGGGTCGTAATCGTTGTCTCATACTGAGTTGCGTTCAAAGAGATAGTAAACCCCGCTAGGCGGGGTAAAGATTGCGAAATATTCAGATGCAGAACTGGGAGGCGGAATTCTGCCGCT
>CAZXAC010000098.1:0-9263 GCA_964638335.1 uncultured Lentisphaera sp.
ACTGGGGCGGAACCGCTTTCGACCTTGTTCCCGTAAATCGTACTGCACTGAATTACAAGCTGGGTCATTTTTTCCGAAGAGGCGTCCGCGAAAATCGCAGCACCGTAGCGGGTGGCGTTGTTGTCCTTGATTACGCAGTTGTCAATGTACACAGTCTTTGCGGAGGAATCAGCTCCATCAATGTAAATGGCGGCGCCATCCTGCGCGGAGCCGTTTTTGAGAGTGATCCCCGCAAGATAAACCTCGATGTCAGAACTTGCTGTAATCTTAAATATTCTGCACGTGTTGTTGCCGCTGATTATTACATCATCCGGGCACATGGCCTCGATATTGATGGATTTGCTGATGGTGATTTCGGAACTAAGCGTAATTACGCTCATATCTGAAATAAATCCGATTGTCTCCCCAGCTTCAGCGTCCGCAATTGCCTGCCTAAGACTGCCCGCACCTGAATCGGCATTGCTGGAAACAGTTATACCGAAGAAGTCTATGACGAGGTCATTTCTTGTTGAATCGGTAATTGAAGCGGCATTTCCGCCAGTAAAAGCCGAGTCATTGAACGAAATCGTCAGGTCGCTTATGTCGTCCGAGTTGTCGTGATTTTCCGCTGTTCCCCAGATTTCAATTGTCGCATTGTTGGAGCCTGTTGTCTTGATGGATGCATTCATCCCGTCGGGAAGATTCGTCACGCTAACCTTATTCGTCAGTACAAGGTCCTCATCAACCCCCGCATTGAAGCTGTCACCGCTGAGGGTCAAATTTACTGGTATGCCATTGTCAACCATGCCGATATTTTGCCCGGACTCGGCGAATACTCCTGAACTGTAGCTGAGACTTCCTGCTCCAAAAGATAAGATCGGGAGGCTTAGGGATAGCAAAACGCAAGATATAAGAGCAATTTTTTTCAATGAAAACTCCAGTTTGATGGCAATGATTCCCAGTTGAGAACAAAACTCCCAAACGTAATTGTATCATAATTAGTAACGATATTCAAGGGAAATCAAGCATATTATTGTTTAGTAATTTGTGAGACTTATGTATGAGTGTAGTATTTTTACGTCCAGCCTTGCGGTCTCGCTGCCGAGATATTCCATCTAGCAGGAGGAAAAAACATGGTATTGTCATCGCAGATGATTGGTACGCCCGTAGGGATTTGAACCCCAAACCTTCTGGTCCGTAGCCAGACGCTCTATCCAGTTGAGCTACGGGCGCATTATCCGAAATATCTGATCTGGAACCGCAGATGCTTAAACTATCACGTCGTATTTCTTTTGCAATCTGAGGTTTTTGCAAGGGAAAGGAAAAACAATACAGGAGAGAAAATAAAGAGGAAGTAGAATTTCCATATTCCAGCAACAAAAAATAATGAAAACTCAACAGGAATATTCCATCTCCAGATTCTAAGTTTCACTCCTATAAACTCGGATAAAAGCGGAATTACAATTGCAAGCGCGATGAAGCTAATAAAACGGGCGTATTTTATTCCAGAGAGCCTCTCTGTTTTAACCGAAATCCAGAATGTCCAAGCTGAAATGATTGCGCCGGCAGGCAATATAAAAAGAGGAATTTTTGTTTGTGGAATCATCAAGAGAGCAGTGTGATAGACGGTTGTAGAGGACAATGCGTTGAGACTTTCGCCGATGCCAACTGTTAATAAAGATATTAGAAAGGTGTTTATAGAATTTTTGTCCCTTTTCTTGATAAAAAATATTACGGAAAAAACTATCAGCATACAGGAGGACAGTTCAAAGAATAGCATGGTAAAGTCCTATTATCGTAACTATGATGGCAAGAATCACCAATATAAGTCTGTTCCTTCTGGTTCGTTTTGCGGGAACGATATTGCCCGCGATGTGTTTGAAACTTCCCGCTTTCAGGTAATGCGCAAGCTTCTTTCTGAATCCGGGGTGGTGTCCGTAATCTATAGAGCCTTGATAAGTTCTTCTTTTCATTGGTTATATTTTCAAAGCAATTATGTATCCCAGACAGAGCATGATAGCGGAGGCGATAATTGTAATTATTATGGGCAGTGAAAAGAAAAATCCAATTTTCAGGCCCTGCTTTAGCGACATTGAACTCAGTTCTGGAATAAGTGAATTTCTTGGTTCCTGATCCATTTCGGCGGCTGAACTTTCCCTCTGGAGGGCGGCCAGCCTTGCGCATATCCGGATATATTCCAAGCGAGCATTCTCGGCCTTCCTGCAAGCCCGCCCTACGTCGGCATGGGCGGTGTCCTCATTCCAAGAGTGTTCATCTATAGACCTTAGTTCATCGGAGAGATGTGCAAATTTTTCTATCGCATTTTTTAGTTCTTCAACGCGACGCTCGGTTATTTTTATGTCTTCCGGAAATGAAGACAACTTTTCGGAAAGCTTCTCGCAAATGTCCCTCTTCAAAAGCCGGAAGTCCTCCTTCCGCTTTCTTATCGCTATAAGGGTCTCCTTGCTTGCTTCGGCAAGTTTCGCGTCCTGGTAGCTTTCTGAGGAGGTATTTGTGCTGGGATCTGAAGCGGGCGTGTCGATGTTGTTTAGAATAGGCTTGGTCGAGCTCACCTCGGACAGTCTGTCCTTTATCTTTATTAAATTGTAATCCACAAAGCCTTTCTTTTGAAACATGATAAGACTCCTAAATAAACTTTTCTTAGAATAGCACGTAAAAGGATAAATCCCAACTTTTAAGCAATCTGAACTTTTGGCTTCGAAAGATTGAATGATTTGATTTTTTATGGAAGAGTCGCGATCTCTTGCCAGACACAAAATATAGATTAGGCGAGAAATATATATTAATACATATATGTTTTAAATATCAAATAAAATACATTTATGTTGTTTTATTTAAAGGCTTATTAGTTCCAAAAATGTATTTATTTTATGTTTTATGTTTCAATTTTGTTGTATTTTTCGCCTTCTCTGGTTGGTTGTTGTTCCGGCAACAATAATTTTAAATTCTTTACCAATAATGAGTTATATTTTAATAATTTTAAAATTTTTTCTCTTTGGCACGGGCTTTGCTAATATCTAGGCACAACATTAAATTTTACAAAAAAGGAGAATGGCTATTATGTATTGCTTGAAGGGTCGGTTTTCTGGTGGCGCGATCTTGCGGCTTGCGATTTTCGCAGGGGTTGTTTACGGGATGAGCCTGTTGTCGCTTTCCGCGGACGAAGTCCAACCTGTAAGCGTGCCTGACAAACCCTTGGTAAGTCAGGAGATGTTCATGGTTAACAATACATGGATGATGGTGGCGATATTTCTTGTTTTCATAATGCATCTTGGTTTCGCGACTGTTGAAGCGGGTTTGTGTCGTTCGAAGAATTGTGTCAACATACTTTTTAAAAACACCATGATCCCGGCGATAGGTCTTTTGACTTACGCATTCATAGGATTCAACATGATGTACCCAGGTGAGAATTGGATATTGGGGAAGATCTTTGGTTTTGGAGGATTCGGAATAGGAACAGGTCCGGAAGGAGTAACTAGCGCCTACAATGTGGGTTATACATACTGGACTGATTTTTTATTTCAAGGGATGTTTGCCGCGACAGCCGCTACGATAGTTTCTGGTGCGGTGTGTGAAAGAATAAAGTTGAATTCATTTCTTTTGTTTTCTGTTTTTTATGTTGGTTTGGTATACCCATTTGTTGGTTCTTGGAAGTGGGGCGGTGGTTGGTTGAATATAATGGGGTTTCATGATTTTGCCGGTTCCACTCTTGTGCATTCGGTCGGAGGATGGGCGGCGCTTATCGGCGCGATAATGGTAGGTCCCCGCATAGGCAAGTATATAAATGGAGGAATAAGGCCGATAATGGGGCACAATCTTCCTCTGGTTACGATAGGAGTGTTTCTTCTTTGGCTTGGTTGGTTTGGTTTCAACGGCGGTTCTGTTTTGTCCGCGGATCCGGGTATGGTTTCCTATGTGCTTGTTACCACCTCTCTTTCGGCATCAGCTGGGGCGATAGGATCTATGCTGGTATCTTGGTTTGTTCAAAAACAACCTGACCTCACTATGGTCTTGAACGGGATACTCGCCGGTCTTGTGGGAGTTACCGCAGGAGCGGATGTTGTTTCGATAAACGGATCTATCATTATAGGGTTGATATCGGGGATAATAGTTGTCCTTTCCGTGCTTGGCGTTGACAGGTTGAAGATAGATGATCCTGTAGGAGCAATATCGGTGCATTTGGGTTGTGGTGTTTGGGGGACTCTAGCTGTTGGAATTTGGGGAACGGGCAAGAGTTTTATGGTTCAATTGACTGGGGTGGCGGCGTACGGAGCGGTATGCGTAGTTTCCTCATTTATAATATTTGGATTGATAAAGATTTTTGTTGGCTTGCGAGTTTCGCGCGAAGAAGAGATTTCGGGGCTTGATGTGGGAGAGCATGGCATGGAGGCCTATCCTGATTTTCAAGGATTTCTCACCAAGTGAAGGTTTGAAACCGGAACCTAAATTAAAATAAAAAGGGAGAAAATATATGAAATTGATAACAGCGATAATACAACCGGAAAAACTGCCCAACGTGAAGGCGGCGCTATTCAAGGCGGAGGTTCATAAAATGACTGTCAGCAATGTGATCGGATGCGGACAGCAGATGGGGTTTGAAGAACACTATCGTGGAGCTGTCACGGAAGTCAATCTGATTAAGAAGGTTCGCCTTGATATTGCGGTAAATGAGAATTTTGTTCAAAAAACTATTGACGCAATAATAAGGGGATCTCGTACTGGCAGGATTGGAGATGGGAAAATATTCATCACGGATCTGGTTGAGTGCATAAGAATTCGAACCGGAGAAACAGGAGAAGAGGCGATAGGATGATCTGTGGCTTGCCCGTCCAAAGGATGGCGGGTTTCCCAACCCGCCCAGAGGCTGAGTATTGAGTGTTTTGAGATCCGCGGGCATCCCACTTCGCCCTTTGGGCTGCGAGGGACAGGTCCCACTTCGCCCTTTGGGCTACGAGGGACAGGTTATGGTCGGTATCCGTATTCGCAATATGATACGCCGAGACAGGTCGTTTCTGGTATCGAGAAATTAGTTCAATTGAAAACGAATAAGAACGTACACCATATCCTAAAAGGGCGAATGGGGGATATCGATTCCGATACCGATTCCGACCCCGATGGAATTGTTAGAAATATTAGTATTATGAGATGGTTATTAAATTACTGGCGGCGAAAGGATATTGAGTTCTCCCCAATGCAACGAGATTCCTTTCGTCGCCTTTTCCTTTGATGTATTTGATGGATTGCGGATATCATATTTGGATAAGCAATTTTACAAGTATTCTTCCTCTGTCTTGAGCTTGAATTTTCCCTCTTAGAGTAGTATATTGGGAATAGGAGCTGGAGACTTTATTTAACTCAGTTCGCGAAAAAGGTTTTTTAGCCCAACGAAAGGTGCGCGAATGTTGAAGATCGTAAAAAACATAAGGTTGTTAACGGCGTCATTATTTTTCGCCGTTGCATGTTTTGCGATTTTTGCAGAAGAGCCGGAAACTTTTTCCTGGAAATGGATGAGTGGATCATCCTCCGTTAACGCAAGCGCGTCTTATGGTGTTTTGGGAATCGCTGATCCGGACAACGTTCCCGGCAGCCGTTATTCCGCTGTTACATGGGTGGACAGTGCCGGCGGTCTATGGCTTTTTGGCGGCGACGGCTCTGACAGCGTGGGAGATTTTGGATATCTGAACGACTTATGGTACTACGATACTGATTCCGGCGAATGGACTTGGATGGGTGGGGAATCAACTGTAAATCAATTCGGAATTTATGGAACTTTAAATATTCCAGATACTGCAAATATGCCCGGCTCACGCTACGGTGCGATATCTTGGTTGGACAGCTCCGGGGATCTCTGGTTGTTTGGGGGAGGAGGTTATGACGGGGTTGGGAATTTAGGATATCTGAACGACTTGTGGCGCTACGATACAAACACCGGTGAATGGACTTGGATGCATGGGGCTTCGACTGCTTCTCAAAAGGGAACGTATGGAACTTTGGGGGTCTCTGGTCCCGCAAATACTCCAGGCTCCCGCTATGGCGCAGTATCGTGGGCGGACAGTTCCGGTGGGCTCTGGCTTTTTGGCGGACTGGGTCGTGATAGCGCAGGAAGCTTAGGTCCTCTGAGCGACTTATGGAGATACGACACTTGGACGGGTGAGTGGACATGGATGAAGGGCCCTTCTAACGGCAGTCAAATCGGGATTTATGGCAGCTTGGGTATTGCGAATTCCTCAAATAGGCCGGGAGCCCGCGACGGGTCTATTTCTTGGATTGACAATGATGGCGATTTATGGCTTTTTGGCGGAGTAGGATATGATAGTGTGGGGAATTCTGGGTATCTAAATGATTTATGGAGATACGACGTTACAGACAATGAATGGACATGGATGAAAGGCTCCTCAACTATGGAGCAGTCGGCTGTTTATGGAAGTTTGGGAATTGCGGATTCGGCGAATACACCAGGACCTCGTGACGGAGCTGTTTCATTTTCCGACAGCCTCGGTGGGCTTTGGCTATTTGGCGGATATGGAATAGATGGAGCGGCAAACTGGGGTCGCCTTAATGACCTATGGAGATATGATACCGTTTCTGGAGAATGGACATGGATGAAAGGTTCCTCAAGCAGGAACCAGTCTGGAATATATGGTAGTCGGGGCATGGTGAATTCGGCCAACAGTCCTGGAAGCCGTTATGGAGCTGTTTCATGGATGGATTCTTCCGACAGGCTCTGGCTTTTGGGTGGGCTAGGCTATGATGCTTCCGGCAGTCTTGGTCGCTCCAATGATCTCTGGAGTGGAAGTCTTCCTGAATATACAGTTACGTTTTCCTCCGGCGCAAACGGAACTTTATCAGGTGCAAGTCCTCAGGTCGTGGTGAAGGGCAGGAATTGCTCTTCTGTCACTGCGATTCCAGCCGCTGGATATCGTTTTGTAAATTGGACGAAAGGAGGGCTTGAATATAGCAAGAGTAATCCGCTAATCGTTACTGATGTTTTAGAGGATATGAATATTACGGCCAATTTCTATAATGATTTCAACAACTTTGAATCTTCATGGATGAAAGGCTCTTCGACGAGAAATCAATCTGGGGTTTATGGTTCTTTAGGTGTTGCAGATTCCGCGAATATTCCTGGGTCGCGCGAAGGGGCAGTTTCCTGGATTGATTCATATGGTAACTTATGGCTTTTCGGTGGGAACGGCTACGACAGTGCCGGAGCATCCGGCAAGCTGAATGATTTGTGGAAATACGATACTGCAAGCGGGAATTGGACATGGATGGAAGGCTCATCCGTTGTAGATCAAAGTGGAAATTACGGAAGTCTTGGTGTTGCGAATATCGCGAATGTTCCGGGGGCTCGAGAAGGGGCAATTTCCTGCGTGGATTCGTCGGGGAATTTTTGGCTTTTCGGTGGCAATGGCTACGATGGCGTTGGAGCATCCGGTAGCCTGAATGACTTGTGGAAATACGATCCGGCAAATGGAATTTGGACATGGATGGAAGGCTCATCTCTTGTTGATCAAAGCGGAGTTTACGGAACTCTTGGCGTAGCTGACCCAGCCAACATTCCGGGCGGAAGGGAATCCGCAGTTGCCTGCTTCGACGGTCTGGGAAAATTCTGGATCTTTGGAGGCAATGGTTATGACAGTGTAGGAGCGCCCGGCAGGCTGAACGACTTGTGGAAATACGATCCGTCAAATGGGAATTGGACATGGATGGAAGGCTCATCTCTTGTTAATCAAAGTGGAGTTTACGGCGTTCTGGGTGTTGCTAATCCCGCAAATATTCCAGGAGCGCGTGATGGGGCGATTTCCTGGATTGATTCATCGGGGAAGTTATGGATTTCCGGAGGATATGGCTACGATGGTTCAGGGATTCTCTCGAAATTGAATGACCTCTGGCGTTATGACTCCATAAGCGAAAATTGGACATGGGTGGGCGGGTCTTCCGACGGCAATCAGAATGGGGTATATGGAACTCTTGGTGTCGCGGATACGGCGAATGTTCCGGGAGCGCGTGATGGGGCGATTTCCTGGATTGATTCATCGGGCAAGCTTTGGACCTTCGGTGGTAACGGTTACGACAGTGCGGGGAATCAAGGAAGCCTAAATGACCTGTGGAAAGGGAATCCTTTCTACGAACATAGCGTAAATTTTGTTTCTGATGTAAATGGATCACTATCCGGAGATCTGACTCAAAAGGTTCGTAGTGGCTACGATTCTTCTGAGGTGACGGCCGTGCCGGATCCGGGCTACTATTTTCTGAAGTGGATAGGAGATTATTCCGGTACCCAGAATCCTCTGATCATCAGCAACGTATCGGAAGATATGAACATCACTGGTAAATTCCGTCTCGAACAGATCGATCTGGCAAACAACGTGAACGAATCCGATATATTCGGTTCCAGCGGACAGTTTAACAGAACTGCCTACAGAATAGATGTTCCTGCTAATCAGACTTTCGTCAGGTTCAGGCTTTATGATGGCAGTGGAGACTGTGATTTGTATGTAGAAAATGGATCGTCTTTAAGTTTGGAAGACTACGATTATCGTAGTACTGGTCCCGGTAGCGATGAAGAGATAATCGTGGGAAATCCTCAGGCAGGATACTGGTATGTTTTTGTGTACGGATATGATGATTATCAGGACGTTAAATTGATCGTTGAATTTGGGGATTCTATTCCGGGTAAATCGACTGGATTGACTGCGAGCAATGGAACATTTCTAGATAAAATAGCTTTAAACTGGGATGATGTTCCCAATGCGGATTCCTACGAGATATTCCGCTCAACGGTAAACAATTCATCCCTCGCGGTAAAAGTAGGAACAAACATTCTGTCCGAGTACGAGGACGTTTTTACCAATAGCGGCTCATACGGTTTTTATTACTGGGTGAGGGGGGTGAACGATGATGGCAACGGAGTATTCAGCGATTCAGTTTTTGGCACGAATACACAGTTGGCAGTTGTGACTCTAAGGAACGGAGTTGCTGTTTCCTCCTTGTCCGGGGCGCTCGGAACTGTCAGAAAATATAAATTGGAAGTTCCCGCAGGACAATCATTTTTGGAAATAAAGACAAGTGGAAACAACGGAGATTGCGCTCTTGAAGTGAAGCTTGATTCGATGGTAGAGAATGTTCGCGTATTTTCTGACAGGCAAGGGGCGTCCGAGTTGGTGAAGATAGAGAATCCTCCGGCTGGGACTTATTTGATAAACATATACGCCAATTCCGCTTACTCCGCCTTGCAGCTTCTCGCAAAGTACTCATCG
>CAZXAC010000099.1:0-9228 GCA_964638335.1 uncultured Lentisphaera sp.
GCGGCAGAATTCCGCCTCACAGTTCTGCATCTGAATATTTCGCAATCTTTACCCGCTAGGAGGGAGGACAAAACAATAATAGATTCACAAAATCGGCGAGTTCATCCCAGATTACATTTGGAGGGGCAGCAAAGACAATAATATAATTTGGCGTTTTTTTGTGAATTAATTTGAAATAAGTTTCACGTGTTGTAAATTCACAGCTCTTTATTTCAAAAAGGTATTAATGTGCATGTAAGGCTTATTTTATCTTTTCTTCTGCTCCTTCTGTCTTCTTACCGAACAGCTATTGCCGAATCTTCACCAGACTCAGATGCTATGACAATCGAACTACTCGAAATGAGTATGGAAGCATCCCAGACGGGAGGAAAACAGCAGGATCTGGTGATTTCCATGAATATAAAAAACAACAGCGACACTTTGTTTTTCCTTCCAGAGTCCGGATTCGATATCAATCTGGATATTTCCGGTCACAAATATATCCACAAACACATAATACCCAGTATCATAATACAGGGTCTGCCAGTTCCGCCAAAATCATTTCTCATGCTTGAAAACATTCGATGCGAACTGCCTTCATTTCCATCTGAAAGTGGTCTTTTGACAGTCGGTTATGAAATCCCACCCGATTCCGACCTGTCTTCAATTGATAACGGTAGAAACATATACAAAGCCATAATTTCGTCTCCGCAGTATCGCTTTAAAGCCATAGAATCCTTAGGGCATCCTGGCTCTTCTCCAAGTGGAAGCGATTTAAAATATTTTGAGAATTCAGATGTGAACAGCACATACAACTCCTTAAAATTCACGCTTAAAGAGACAGGATTAAAACCGCAGGCAAACGTGGTCAGCGTCCAGGCGAATGCCCAGGAAGCACCGTCCGCTAAAGTCGAAATTTGGAACGAGTCGGGAAAAATAATCAAAAAACTTGAATTGTCTTCCAATTCCGACTTCACGATGAAAAACGAGCCTTCAGTCAGCGTTATATTCTCCTCTCTGCTACCAAAGGGATGCTCCGTGGTGATAAAAACTCCTGACTGGTTAAAGGCCAACCCGGAAAAGCTGGAGCCTGTGAGAAATGTTAATTTCAACGTAAAATTCGTTTTACAGAAAGACAAAATCAAGGCCGACGAAACAAAACTGGAGGGAATGATCACATTTGAAACGGAATCCTGCAAGCTTGATTCGCAAGGCCTATATGTTTCCGCCGATATATGGCGTTCATCCGAAAGGATATCATTCGACAGCCCTATTGATTCGATAACAACCGCTGACAACGGCAACTTCATAATGGCGGCAGACAGCAAAAACAATATCCTATATTTCATCGATCCTGCGGAGAAGAAAGTCCGCAGTAAGATATCCATGGGAAGCAAGTTCACAATGGCATCAGGAGGCAAGTTCCTAGTCGTTCTCCGAGACGCGGGATCGGTTGCTGAACTATGGAACATTCCCAAAATCGAAAAGATCAAAACCATAAGTCTTGAAGATAAGGCCGTCGCCGTGTTCATGGGGGAAAATCAGTCCGAGATGGCTTATCTGATTGTCACCCAAAAAAACAATAGACCAAACAGGATATGCAGGCTCTCCATTCCAGACATGAAAATAACCGAGGAAGACAGGATAATTCATTCCTTGGCGAAAAACTCAAACACGAGATTGATAGGAGAAAGAGAATTTGGAAAAATCTTATTTAGGACAAACAATACTTGCACGAAAGTCGGAGTATTCCGATCGACGAGAGGTTACAACGGTATCGAAATCTACGATTTTCTTGACAACGTGATCGTAGCCAACTTCGAGCACTTGCAAACCTCATACGCGATCCCCAACCAAGATAGGGACGAGTTCATTACAAGGTTTGCGGTCTACGACATCGAGCTTCAGTCGAAACTAGAGTTGTCGGAGGAAAAAGGCCCATTTGGGAGGAGTTTCCTAGTGCCTGCCGGGGATTACATCATCAAGCTATCAACCGAAGATGTCCACCATCCCAATAAATTCAAGCCCATGAGAGCGGAACTATTATCTTCCAACGAAAAGACCTGCATTGCGAAACTAAATTGCATATATGATTTTGAGGATGCCAACCAAACCGACTCTTTTCAGCAAGCAAAGATGCCTGAAGGTCATAGATTCTGGTTTTATCCTGATAAGGATTTGCTCGTTGCTGTCAATGATAATTCTGACAGGATGCACTTCTGCAGCCTTGGGTTCAAAGAGGCAGTTAAGAATTCCTCACCACCCCTAAATATAGTTTCAGCTCCAGAAAGAAACGTCAAACCTGGAACCGTATATAAATACCAAATAAAAACCAACAAAGACAACGCCAAGCTGAAATACAAGATTGAACTCGGTCCAGAAGGCATGCAGGTTTCCGATGCTGGACTTGTCTCTTGGAAACAACCAGCCCATGCCAAACCCAGCCTTATACCGATTGAAATCACTGTATCATCGCCAGACTCCTCCGAAAGTATCCTCCACAAGTTCAAAATATGCCGCATGGACATACCTGCCGACTTCGAGGGATGCATAATCCAAAAGGTAATCTCCATCCCGAACAAGGAAGACATTCAACTATGCGCGGTAGGGAATAAAGGTGTTCTAGTCAGGGTAGGAAAGAACCTTATGCTTTTGGATTCGGATGGTCTTAACATTAAGCAGAAAACCACATTTAAAAATGATCTCGTGGGCGTCGCCGCCGCAGATGGACGCGTGCTGGCTCTCACCCCCAAATCCGTTGACATACTGGATCCCGAAACCTTGCAGACGAGAAAAAGCATATCTTTGAACGGATTAGTCCCGGAATACATATGCGCCCACCCCGGAGGTGATCTCTCATATGTGGCGGTGAAATCACAGCTAGAACTAGATACTTCCGCAAAACGCGAGGGCGTGGACAATTCATCTCGCATAATCGAGATACACGAGGGAAATGGAACTACCCTTGAAATACCAGGGTTTGCAGGTTCAATACCTGAAATGAGCCCCTGCGGATCCATGCTTTTTGCGCTCCGGAGAACCTGCAGACAAATCGGCTGGATATACTCTGAGTTTGGAAAGATACCACATTACGGCTTCCTAGACTCTGTCTTGCTCTACGAAATGAGTGGAAAGGATATCAAATTGTCGGCAGAAAGCCAGCCGTTGGGGCTGAACAGCAAAAGACTTGTGATAAATCCCGAAGGTACAGGCGTGTCCTATGTCTCTTGGGGCGGAACTCTGATCGGAAACTCCTTGGAGGAGAGACAGATTGTCTTCGAACTCAGTAATCCAGGTCTCTCGAAGATAAATGCCAGTTACAATATACAGGACCCTCCTCGCGACATAGCATACCATCCATTCCTAGATCTTGTCGTAGTGGCAGGATATTCGAAACTAATGGTTTTCAAGGCATCCAATGGTGAGCCAGTCGCCGGAGTCCTTGAATTCAAGACTCCTTCTTCCTACGCTTCTTACGAGAATTTGGCCTTACGCTTCTCCCCGTCTGGCAACAATATCCTATTGGCCATCTCGAAACAGGAAAACAGCTTCCTATTATCAATACCCCTGCTTCAGGAGAATCTTGCCAAGATGAACCTCTCCTCAAGAAACACCAAGCTCGTTACAGCAAAACCAGTCTTTAGAGACAAAACTGCCAAGTCGCCACGGATCGAGAAACAGTTTTCCTCCACGAACATCGAAATCATCAGCGATAAAATCAAAAAGAACGAAATGAACGCCATCCTAAAGGCATCATCGGCGAAAAAACCAATGGACGCTAGGGATATATCCTCAACGTTCCAGCACTCGGTAGCCGTGGTAAAAACCAAAAGCTCATCGGGATCGGGATTCTTTATCGGTGAAAACGGATTTCTTCTCACCTGCGCACACATAATCCCGTCGACCCAAACGGAGATCAACACCGAATTCAAAAAGAGCTTCAAAGGCAAGGATGTCTCGTTCTCAGTAAAATCTTCCATCCTCGCGATAGACAGGACTCGCGATATCGCACTGCTCAAGGCCGACGTCCAAAAAGCTAAACCTGTACATGTTATCTTCGAGAAAAACAGCAAAATCGAAATGGGGGAAATCGTGTACATAATAGGAAATCCCGTAATGGCCGACGGAAATATCCTTTCATATACTCTTACCGACGGCATTGTCAGTAACGCCGAAAGGGATATGGAAGGTCTGAAGTATATACAGACCAGCGCTGCTGTCAATCCGGGTAGTAGCGGAGGACCATTGTTCAACGAGCACGGAAGAGTGATCGGAATGACCGTCAGCAAGGCTGACATCGAAAACACCGCATTCGCAATACCCCTATCTGATATCATACTATTCTTAGAGAAAGCCTGCGGTAAATCCGAATCCGAATGATATGTAAAAAATCTGTTTCAAAATGATACCTAGGCAAATGAATTTACTTTATTCGCTCTCTTTATTCGCACCCGGGGTAATCTAATATTTTCATTTTTTAGATTGGGGTTTTTAGATTGGGGTCAGATACTTATATAATCATGATAATATGAAAGAATAATCCAATATGCCCACCCCGGGGTGTGATATGGGAGTCATTAGCGTATATAAGAATCTCTAAGCTGCTTATTTTGCCTGGACAAGATCATATGTAAGCGTTCCCATTGAACCGGGACCGCCACCTACTACGAATTTGTATTTGCCGGCAGGCAATTCAGCCTGGGCCGCAGGAACGTAGCTGGCGGAACTTACGCAGTAGATATCCTTGTCGGACCGCTGGTTGCTGCTTGAAGCCTGTCCCATAAGAATTGTATTCTTTCCGACCCTGAGATTTACCGCCTTCATGCCGGCAGGAATATCGAATTCTCCAGGGACAAGTTTAGCCTGTATTGGACCGGCGTCTGATTCAACTGACGCGGAAACAGAGACATTGGTCTTCTCCTGCTGGGCGAACACTGTTACGGCAAAAGCCAAGACAAGGATTGCCGCCGACAAAAATCTTTTCATTGCCAATCTCCTTCTTTGTTTTTATCAAATTTGAAATAAAAGGAATACAATTCGTAAGATAATTGAATACATGCCGCCAAAAAATCAATAGAGACTTCATTAATCGCGGACTTAGAAACTGGCAGATATCCACTAATTGTGTTATAATAGGAGCATAAATTTAGAGGTTGCAAACATGAATATAAAGGACATAGGTTCAATGCGGGTTTTGGAATTTGCTCATCCTCAGGGATGCCGTGGATATCTAATTGCCGACAAGGAAAGCAAGGAAGCCATGGCATTGGATGTGCATCTTGATTTTGTTTACGACATGCTCGAAAGAGCCAAATCAGAGGGATGGAATATAAAATACGTTGTGGATACCCACACGCATGCAGATCATCCTTCGGGAGCTGGGGCAATGGCTTCCGCGCTTAAATGCGTCCGAATGGCGAGCGAGAACGCTCATCACCACGGAGTATCCATCAATCTCCGCGATGGAGATAAGATAAAACTTGGCAAACTTGAACTGACAGCTCGAAATGTTCACGGTCATACTCCTGACCACATGGTGTTGATTGCTGACGGAACTCTTTTCTCTGGAGATTCCCTTTTTATTGGAGCCGTAGCGCGTACTGATTTTCTGGGAGGAGACGCGGGCATACTATTCGATTCAATACATTCAATAATTGCTGATCTGCCTGCGGATACCGTTCTTTTTCCAGGTCACGATTATCAAAACATGGCTGAGAGCACTATTGGAAAGGAAAAAAGAGAAAATCCTTGGCTACAAATAAAAGATCGCGGCGAATTTATAGCTAATCTCACCGCAAACCCTCCTCCTAAACCGGCAAATATGGAAGATCTTTTGCGCCTCAACCGCGAAGGGGTGGATATAGCAGAAAGTATAAGCGCAGTTGAACTGATTCAAATTGTAGAAAACGGAGGAGCTGGCAGCGTCATTGACGTAAGAAGCGCCGCCGAGTTTGAAGGGGAACACATCCCCGGTTCTAGGCTGATACCTCTTGACCAGATTGAAACACGTGCTGATGAAGTAAGATCCACGCCCGCACCACGTTTGATTCTATGCCAAAGCGGCAACAGAGCTTCTATAGCAAAGAAAAACTTGGAAAAACTGCATATAGCTGGACTCTCCGTAGTCAGCGGTGGGATGGGAGCCTATAAAAACGCTGGCGGTATCACAGTAAAAGGCAGGGCGCACATTTCAATTGAAAGACAGGTGAGAATAATTGCAGGTTCCATAGTTCTATCGGGAGTTCTCGCGGGATTTTTCATCCATCCGGGATTTCTTGTAATTTCCGGTTTTGTTGGAGCTGGACTGATATTTGCCGGAATCACGGATTGGTGTGGTATGGGTTTGTTGCTCGCTAAAATGCCATGGAATCAGTCAACTACAAAAGCTGAAAGCTGTTCTGGAGGAACATGCGCGGCAAATCTGCCAGGCGCTTGCGCAGCTTCTCCTCCAAAATCGGGAGGATGCTCTGCAGGACTTCCCAGTAAAAAATGAAAGATTTCCTGGGAACCAAAAGTTGAACTCTTTCACCCTTCTCCGTCCCAGCAATATGTGCAAAGGTTTTTCTTTGGCAGTCCTATCGCCTTGGTGAGATCATCGAGACGCTGAAATCTAAGTGAACTGAGACCAAGCTCCTTGCGAATTATTTCGACCATCTCATCATGACATTTTGAACACGGATCGGCATATTTTTCAAGATTTTTGAAATCCTCTCCCTCCAATGTTTTTACAGCGCGGCGCGCGGCAAGATCCAAGAGGGAGCGTGAACGTGAGAAATTAAGGAATTTACACCCGTGCAGTAAGGGAGGACAAGCTGGTCTCATGTGGACCTCCTTTGCCCCAGCCTCATAAAGTCGTTTTATTGTGTCTCTCAACTGAGTTCCTCTGACAATAGAATCTTCGCAAAACAAAAGTTTCTTGCCCTGTATGATATCACGAATCGGAATTAATTTCATCTTGGCAACCAAATCACGAATTGACTGATTTTGCGGCATGAAACTTCTTGGCCATGTGGGAGTGTATTTGATGAAGGGGCGTTCGTATGGAATCTTCGCCTCATTCGCATAGCCTATCGCATGTCCAGTCCCAGAATCGGGCACTCCTGCAACAATATCCGGCCTTGTGCTGTCTCTTTTCGCGAGAGCTGCTCCACAACGGTATCTAGACTGTTCAACATTTATTCCCTCGTAAGTGGAAGCCGGATATCCGTAGTAAACCCACAGGAATGAACATATCCTTAGTTCTCCATCCGCTTCCGCAAGACGTTCAACGCCGTCGGAGTTTATCAAAACTATTTCTCCGGGACCAAGATCACGAAGATATTCATAATCAAGATTTGGAAATGCGCACGTTTCAATTGTAACCGCATATGAGCCAGGCTTTCCGCCTATTATGACTGGAGTCCTTCCATGCCAATCGCGGGCGGCATATATTCCGTTCGAGGTAAGAAGAAGAATGGAACACGATCCATCCACAGCTTTCTGAGCCCTGCGAATTCCGCACTCAAAGCTCTCCTCCTGATTTATCAATGTAGCAATCAACTCAGTAGGGTTAATCTCACCATGGCTCATTTCGGAGAAGTGCGTTGAGCGTTTTTTAAAAGCCTCTTTCTTAAGTGCGTCGAGATTTCGTATCGCCCCCACTGTGACTATCGCATAGTCTCCCAAGTGCGAGCCTATAAGGAGTGGCTGATCCTCATTATCGCTTATTACTCCAATTCCAGCTGAACCTTTCATATTCCCGATCTCTGCATCAAACTTAGATCGGAATTGGCTGTTTGTTATGTCATGAATAGATCTTATGAAGCCTCTGCCGTCGTGTACAGCAAGCCCACCACGCATTGTGCCAAGATGAGAATGATAATCCGTCCCGTAAAACAGGTCGCTCACACAATCCGCCTTGGAAACAACTCCAAAAAAACCACCCATTTAGACCTCCCAATATTATTTGCGTATGAAATGCACAACTTGACACAAAAAACACGATTTTTCTGAGATTAGTCAGTACTGGAATAGAAACTAATATGAAGATTTAACAAATCAAGTAAAAAAATCCCAGCGCCACATAATAGCAATAACAAATACTTCAGATACAAAAAAAAAAGACGGGGAAAATCCCCGTCTTTTTTAAAAAACGTTCTTCCTAGATCAGGAAAGATGCTTGTTGACCAGCTTGGTCATTTCAAACATTGTGACCTGGGGCTTCTTGAAAATCGGTTTCAGTTTGTCATCGGCATTGATGTTGCGTTTGTTCTTCTTGTCCTGGAGACCGTTCTTCTTGATGTAAGCCCAGATCTTCTTGGTGACTTCCGTTCTCGGAAGAGGTTTCGCTCCTACTACTGCTGCAAGAGCTTCACTTGGGGTCATTGGTGCCATGAATTTCGCGTTCGGTTTTCTCTTTGCCATCTTTGTGCCTCCGTTTTTTTTGGGGTTTCTTGTTAAAAACTTTTACAATCTAATCTCTCTCGAATGAAAATCAATGGGAATTTATCAATTTTTTTAAGTTTTTACGAATGAAGAAGCTGAAGCTACCCCTCGTGGCTTAAACTAGAAAATCCTAACTCGGATGGAACCAAGCCAGAATCAACATTATAAAATCTTTATTATAAACATTTTAGAACTTTTATGTTTACAGATTTAAAATTCTATTTCAGAGGTATGTCCTTAAAAAGGCAAGCCCCATACCCATTATAAGATTTCTTAAAAATAATCTTGCGAACGTAGCTAAGTCCGTTTCCCTCCCGAAACAAATTACACCCAGAGACATGTTTTCAGCGCATTTTAGCAGCTTGCGCCTTTCCGGTGCAAATAGCGAAATTGATGATCTCTTCTAATCACCACACCATTGGGTAGGAGTTCGATCGGTTTTATTTTGTCCTCGATTTGGATATTAACAATCCCCTTGGGGAGTAGAACAATTCTTTGCCATTTGCGCTGAGACAGCGCAAGCTACTACATCACATCTATGCACGCCAGTGTGTTATACCGAGTCTCGGTATAAACACACCTTTAGGTCGGAGCTTTTCAGCTTTGCGTGATGTACGTATTGGCTCCTTGAGGGTTCAATTGGTCGATCCTGAATACTTGAAAGACCAAAATTGAGATGTAGATTTTTGGGTGTTTTTTTGAGACATTTTTTCCTTCATTCAAATCCGAGGATTAGTGTATGAAACTTCAGATAGGCAATCTCCTTTCGTGGGGGAAATCAGGGACTAAACTGAAAGAGGATACTAAGGTTTATTCCAAGAAGGC
>CAZXAC010000100.1:0-3912 GCA_964638335.1 uncultured Lentisphaera sp.
CGATGAGTTTTTCCTTCTCCTGGTCAACATTGTCCTGAGCGTCAAACAAGTTTTTCCTCATCTCGTTGCGCTTTTTCTCAAGCTCCTTGATCTCACGCTGGACTTTCACCTTCTGTTCGAGGTCGAGGATCTTCTTGGACTCGGTTTTTTTAGTCTTGATGTCAACGTCAAGCTGTTTCAGGTTGATTTCAAGACTCGTCTTGATGTCGCCAGCCCACTTTTCCAGCTTTTCCATTTCCAAATCAAAGAATCCTGCGTTCATATTGGAATTATGTTGGATGATTTCCTGTTCCTGCTTGAACAGGGATGATTCCAGCTTCTTTTCGCTATGACTCGTAAGATACTCAAAGTCGCCTGCTTCCTCAGCTGACAATGAAAAAAGCCTGTGACATTGCTCATAGTCCAACGCCTGTCCATCTTCAGTAACGCCTGCAAGCAGGATATGGTCTTCCGATTCGAGAGATTCAACAGCCATATTCACGGCAGTAATCCAACCTTTTTTGCCTTTAAGTGGTTCAAGAGCGGTTATTTTCTTTCCAGCTCCTGAATAATCAAAGGCCAGTTTTCTGTTTGCCAACTGGGCATTCTTGGATATTTCAATGACTTTTTGAGCAAGTGGACAGCCTAAGCGGTAGAGATGGGTCTCCGCTTTTTCATTGCCCATCCGATATTTTCCTGTAGGTATGGACAAGCCAGGATACGGGTTGGTTTTCAGGTTGAATGAATTTGTTTTGTCGCTGAATTCAGCTTTGCCATCGAGCTGGTATCTGGTAATCTGCCATAGCCAGTTCTCGTATCTTGATATGTAATCCCTGCTTTCCTTCATGTTTGTCCTGAGCTTTTCCGTAACTTCCTCGTCAAAACTCTCAAGCAGGAGTTTCCGGGTCTGTTCCATCTGGTCTTGAATTTTCTCGTCAAGTTCCCTTTGGAGTTCATCGAATGATAGCTGTATCTCTTCCTGGGTTCGGCAGTTCTGGTATATCTGGGCTATCCTTTTTTCAAAATCCACCCCCGACTCTATACTGCCAAGGACTTCGTCGCTTGCCCCGAAGACACCGCTAAAAAGATGGAACTTGTCCCGTAGAAGCTCATATACCCTTTGGTCTGCGGCATTCTTCTTATTCAGGAAATTGACTACCACAACATCATATTTTTGTCCGTATCGGTGGCATCTGCCTATCCTCTGTTCTATTCGTTGTGGATTCCAAGGCAGGTCATAGTTGACAACCAATGAGCAGAACTGAAGGTTTATGCCTTCCGCTGCGGCCTCAGTCGCAATCATTATTTCAGCTTCATCCCTGAAATAATCAACTATTGCCGCTCTCTTGTCTGCTGTAGATGATCCGGTAATGTTGTCAGTGCCCTCATTTTTCTTCAGCCATTCCTGATATATCCTTTTTGACTCAGCATCGTTGTTCGATCCATTGAAAAGGACGACTTTTCCTGCATATTCGGTTTGCTGGATAATTTCATTGATGTATCGCTGGGTTCTGGTAGATTCGGTAAAAATAATGGCCTTCCTGTCTCCGCCAAGTCTTTCCGTTTCGGCAAATCCTTTTTTCAATGCCATGAGAAGAGTTTCTCCCTTTGCATTCCGTGTAATGGAGCTTGCAAGTTGCTCAAAGCTGAAAAGGTTTCCTATTTCCAGCTTGATAGCTGCAATATCCTCTTGGCTCATTTTTTCATGGGCTTTGTCTTCCTGTGCAGGTTTTTCCTCCTCATCCGCCTCGCTTTCCCATTCGTCTGCAATTTCTTCATACGATTCGAGATTTTCAGTCAGTGCCATTTCAAAGTCGTTCGTATTCTGGTAATGCACGATGGATTCAAGTTTTTTGGCCAAGCCCCCCATAGTGCCAGCAATGGCGAAGGTTGAAGACGCAAGCAGTTTTCTCAGGATCAGCGTCATCAGGTGGCGTTGGCTTGAAGGAAGGGCATACAATGTCGGTCTTTGGAGGTATTCGGTAATCAGGTCGTAAAGGATTTGTTCATCCTCATATGGGACAAACTCCTGCGTAATGGCAATTCTATTCGTGTATTTGATATATTCCAAGACCTGTCTTCTCAAGGTTCTTTTGCATATTGGATTCAGCCTGTCCTTGAGGTCTTTGAACGTATCTTCACCGTTTATCCTTGAGAACTGCGCCTTGAAGCTCTTCAGATCGCCGAAAGTAAAGCCGTCTATGACACTGACAAGCCCAAATAGTTCGAGCAGCGAATTTTGAAGCGGTGTGGCGGTCAGGAGAATCTTTGGAAATGGAGATACGGAATTCTTGATGGAGTTTGCTATCTTGTTCTGGGGCTTGTAGACATTTCGGAGACGGTGCGCCTCGTCTATGACGATCAAGTCCCATTTGACTTGTGGAATATATGGTTCCTTGGTTCTTGCAAAATGATATGAGCAAATCACGATTTTATCCTGCTGGAATGGATTCAGGTTCCCTTCCTTGATTGCACGGTTGAATGTGGAGGTCTCCATAATCATCGAAGGCAGGAAAAACTTGTCCTGGATTTCCTGGTGCCATTGTTTTCTCAGATTGGAAGGGACAATCAACAGGATATTTCGTTTTTTCTCAGCCCATTTCTGGGAAATGACCATTCCAGCTTCGATGGTTTTTCCAAGACCGACCTCGTCTGCAAGTATAGCCCCCTTTGACAATGGAGAGTTGAAGGCGAAAAGGGCGGCTTCGACTTGATGGGGATTCAAGTCCACTTGGGCATCCAGCAAGGTTCCGGTAAGTTTTTGGAGACTGTTCGAAGAGCACCGCTTTGTCAGCTCGTATGCAAAATATTTTGAATGGTAAGCGGTTATGGGCACAATCTATTCTCCAATTTCGTTCTTTTCATTGATAGAATCGCTTGCGCCTCCCGACTTTACCCACTTGTCTACTTCATCACGCTTAAACTTCCAATGCCGTCCGACTTTGTGTCCAGGCATATCCTTTGAATCCAGCCAGCGGTAGACAGATTCTATTCTCACACCAAGATATTGTGCGATTTCTTTTACTGATAACCAGCGTTCAGGCATTTTTCCTCTCCAGATTACGCCTCGGGACATTAAATATGAGTCATAAACAGTCATAGACAATATACGCAAGGCTGATAAATACAAATCAGAAAAAAGTGAATCTGTTCTGAACACTAGGAAGCTTGGCTGATTCCGTAGTTTCAAAGATGTTAATTGTCGGTTGAAGGCCTGAAGATCCTTTGTTCTTCGCCCCCTGGAGGCATTTTCTTGGCATGAAAGGGAAAAGATATGGGGTGGAGCTTCTGTCTAAAGGCAGCGTTGGGAATTGGGTTTCCAGCTTTTTTTTCAGGATTGTTTTGCCTTAAAAATAATATTATTTTTAAATCTTGACTCCTTTCCACAAAATTTCCACAAAATCTTGCTTAGAAAGGGCTGTTTTAATGGGGTCTCATACGGCTAATAAAAGGCCATGAAATTTACAAATAATGTTATTTGTAAAGGATTTATGATGTATTATATTGAAAACATGCTACTTATGAAAAAAACGCTAAATCTTTTTCGAGCCCCGTCGCTCCCGCCATATTTTTAGAGTTTTTTAGAATGCCCTGCGACGTCTACATATTATATTCAGCCAGTCTCAACAAGTTCTATGTTGGGATCTCTCAATTTGCCATGAAGCGGCTGAGTCAGCACAGGAAGGGCCAATCTAAATGGACCTCGTCGGCAGATGACTGGATTAAAGTGTGGAACACCTGCCTGAAAGACCATTTGGAGGCAAGAGTCTTGGAGAAGAAGATTAAAACCAGAGGAGCCAGGCGTTTCCTTAAGGACATCGATGTTGCGGTCCCGCCGCAGGCGGGATGAAGTTCGAGTTTACCCCGCCATGCGGGGTCCCGTCGCTCCCGCCATATTTTTAGAGTTTTTTAGAATGCCCTGCGACGTCTACA
>CAZXAC010000100.1:4012-9186 GCA_964638335.1 uncultured Lentisphaera sp.
GGACATCGATGTTGCGGTCCCGCCGCAGGCGGGATGAAGTTCGAGTTTACCCCGCTATGCGGGGTCCCGTCGCTCCCGCCATACTTCGCTGAAGATTCGTTCATCGTCTGGTCTGTGATGGACACTTCGTATGGCAGGTCATAGCCATATTGGCAAAAGAAGCTTTGGCGCCAATCATCCTGAGACTTTCTTCCAGTATGGTGAAATATCTCTGAGCATTTCTATTACTGGAGGCAGTTTTTCGGCTATGAAATCTATTTCAGCTTCGGTGTTGTATCTTGAGAGGCTGAATCTGATTGAGCCATGCGCGGCGGTATATGGAACCCCTATCGCACGGAGAACATGCGATGGCTCGAGACTTCCGCTGGTGCACGCACTTCCGCTGGATGCGCATATTCCCATCTGATTGAGCATGAGGAGTATCGCCTCCCCTTCGACAAATTCGAAGCTTATGTTTGTGGTGTTTGGAAGGCGACTATTCGGATCACCATTCACTCTTGTGCATTCCACTGATGAAAGGAGTTTTTTTTCTAATCTGTCCCTGAGCTTGCGCACTTTCACATCCTCTTCTGCGAGCCCATTCAATGCTATTTCGCAAGCTTTCCCTAGAGCGACTATGGATGCGACGTTTTCAGTGCCAGCTCTTCTGCCGCGCTCCTGATGGCCACCGATCATGTACGGCTTGAAACGAATTCCCCTTCGGACGTAAAGGGCGCCTATGCCTTTTGGGGCGTGAAGCTTATGCCCTGATATAGCGAGCATGTCTATTCGCATTTTTGACAAATCTATAGGAATTTTTCCCGCAACCTGAACAGCGTCAGTATGAAAAATAGCTCCTCTGCGATGGGCAATATCTGCGATTTCTGCGACTGGATATATATTTCCAATCTCGTTGTTTGCCCACATTACTGAGACGAGGGCGGTGTCAAGGTCGACGTTCTTTTCTATGAAGTCAAGATCTATCCTTCCAAGTCCATCAACGGGTATTTCCAAAACATTGAAACCCCTTCTTGCGAGTTCCTTGCCAACGTTTAATACGGCGGGATGTTCAACCTTGCTTATAAGGACTTTTTTGCGCGGAGCCATTGTGGCTACGGCACTGAAAATCGCTGCATTGTCGCTTTCCGTTCCGCAGCTTGTGAATATTATTTCCGTATCAAGAGCGCCGAGAAGTTTTGCGACCGAATGGCGCGCATCATCTATTGACTTCTGTGTCTGCCCTCCGAAATGATGTATGCTCGAAGGGTTGCCATAGTATTCCTTCAAAAAAGGCGTCATGGCTTCGAAGACCTCGGGAGCAACCTGAGTTGTCGCATTGTTATCGCAGTATATCACTCTTCCATCACGCATCCGTATCTCCAAATTTTATTTTTGCAAAAGACTTTGCGGTTGTTACTACTTTATCTCTTCCACGCTTATTTCCGGACAAATAAATTCACGGAGTTTAGCCTCTACCGTATTTTTGAGGGTTAAATGCGAAACCGGGCATGAAGCGCATCTGCCCTGCATCCTCACGATCACCTTTGTCCCGTCTATATCCACAAGTTCCATGCTTCCGCCATCGTTCTGGAGAAGTGGTTTTATCTCTTTATCCAAAACTTCCTGTATGCGCATTATTTTCTGAACCACTGTCATGCATACGAAGCCGCCTTTTTGATCTTTGGCGCAATGTTTTTCCTTCCAAACTTCATCGAGAATCTGCTGTATGTCGTCAAGACAGGAACCGCAGGCTCCTCCAGCTTTGGTGTAGTTGGTTATCTCTTCGACGGTATGCAATCTGTTTTCGATTGCGACCTTTTTGATTTTCGCATCGGTTACGCCAAAGCATTTGCAGACTATCCTGCCCTCTTCGGATTCATCCTTCTTTAGGGGATTTTTCTCTCCCTTGTAGTTTGCGATAGCCGCTTGCAACGCTTCCATGCCCATGACAGAACAATGCATCTTCTCCTCAGGCAGTTCACCAAGTATCTTCACGATGTCCTTGTTGCTTATCTTTGACGCGGCATCAAGGGTCATACCCTTCACCATCTCAGTCAAAACCGAAGAGGAAGCTATTGCGCTGGCACAACCGAAAGTCTTAAACTTGGCGTCAGTTATTTTGGAGCTCTTCTTGTCGACTTTGAGCGTCAGTCTCAATGCGTCGCCACAGGTTATGTTGCCAACCTCTCCGACAGCGTCAGGATTATCCACCTCACCGACATTTCTCGGATGAAGAAAATGATCCATAACTTTTTCATTATAATCCCACATGGAAACCTCATTTTTTAATTATCAATCGGGTCATACCTTAACTCTGCAAGCAGAAGATACAATACAGAAGCTCCCAGCTGGCGGAATAATAATTATATTTATTAGTATTTTGTATCTGTTTTAAACTTTTTGCGTTTTTTGGCTTGTATTAGTTCTCTACGGGGTATAGGATATTGCATAAGGATTATAATTATTTTTTGGAGGGAACTAATAATGAATGCAAGTTTGACTCCAGATCCGCAGACACCAGAAGATCCGAAGAATCAAGAATATGCGCAATACGCTTCCTACCATGAAGTTGAGGCGGCGCAGAAAATTACCATGCAGGATATCAAGGAACACATGACTGGTCCTGTTGTGTCGATGATATTCCATGCAATAGTGATTTCATTTTTGGGGACCATGATAATTTCCGCTCCACCCGATGAGAGGAAGGATATCGAAGTGAAGATGGTCAAGGTTGAAATAAAGGAACTGAAGGAAAAGCCGGAACCTCCAAAGAAGGAAGAGGTGGAAATTAAGCAAGAAGTTGAGATAGAAAATCCCGACGTGGTCAGTGACGTTCCAGTTGAGGTGGAAGATGCTCCTATGGTTGACGCTCCTCAGGACTTTGTAATTCCAAACGTTACTGTCATATCAGATTCGGATTCGAAACTTGTTCTTACTGGCGTAATGTCTCCGCGTTCTGGCGAAAAGAGAAAAAAGGCAATAGATGAAGGCGGAGGCTCCAAAAAAACTGAAGCCGCAGTGGATGGCGGATTAAGATGGCTCAGGGATCACCAAAATCCAGATGGAAGCTGGGGACAAGGTGGCAATCAAGCGTTTCTTACGAGCATCGCGCTCCTCACTTTCCTTGGTCACGGGGAAACCCCTAAATCACCGGAATACGGAGCATGCATACTTAAAGCCATAAGGAAACTCATAGACATGGTAAACACCAGAAAAGGGCTTCATGTCGACAACGACAAATCGACCTATGGACATGCCGCAGTAGCCTACGCACTTTCCGAGGCATACGCTCTAACCAAAATTCCAATGGTTGAAACAGCCATGAACACCATGGTTGAGACGCTTGTTTCAGGCCAAGCAAAACATGGCGGCTACAATTACAGTCACAATAACAGGGCAAACGAAAAAGGTGTATCTCGCTTCGACCTTTCACTGGGAGGCTGGCATTTTCAAGCTCTCAAGGCGGCTTTTGCGGCCGGCTCCAGCGTTAGCGGCATTGAGAATGCGATACAAATGGCCATGCAGGGAATGAAAAAAGAGGTATACGTAGCTGGTGGAGGATTCCAGTATTCGAATCTTGGAACTGATGAAAAAGAGAAAGTTACTCCCACAATGTCCGCGGTGGGAGCACTGTGTCTGCAGCTTTTGGGAGACCCTGTTTGTAAGGAAGTTACAAGCACGATAACATGGTTTCAAACTGCCAACGCAGGGGAAGCCATGAAGTGCAACTGGAAGGGAATTAGGGACTATAAATCTAAAACAACATATCACTGGCCTCTTTATCAGTGGTATTACCAGACCCAGGCGATATTCCAGAACACCGGTGGAAAAGGCGCAGTGTGGAACGATTGGAACAAATCTTTCCAGACAGAACTTCTGAGAGAACAATATAAGGATGGACACTGGACAAGCCCACACAATAAATACACCCCCGAACCAGATAAAATAAAATCTCCGGGGGAAAATATAAAAACTTTCCACGGACAACTCGACCTCGACATATACTCAACCGCAATGTGCACTCTGATGCTGGAAGTTTATTACAGATATCTGCCCACATTTAAAGTTGTGGCGGCACCGCCTCCAACTCAGGAAGGGGCGGCCGATTCAAAGAAATCTGAAATTTCCGGGCTTATAATCGAATAAAAATAAAAAAGATACTTCAAAAACGGGACTCCATACACGTTTTTCACTATCGTAATCGCTATCGTAATCGATTGAACTGCGTCTACGCCTCACTGCCTTTGTGAGAGAAAATATTTTTCCCGTTTTTATCAATCGGGTCACACCTTAACTCTGTAAGCAGAAGATACAATATCGAAGCTCTGGTCCAGGAGAAATAATAATTATATTTATTAGTATTTTATGTCTTGTTTAAACTTTTTAACTTTTTTTTATTTGTATTAGTATGCCGTGGGAGTTAAAATATTCACAGAGAATATAATTGAATTTTGGAGGCAATACAATGAACGCACCGCTTACGCCAGATCCGCAAGCGCCACAGGATCCACAAGATCCGCAAGCGCCGCAATACGCTTCATATCATGAAGTTGAAGCTGCGCAGAAAATTACCATGCAGGATATCAAGGAGCACATGACTGGACCAGTGGTGTCTCTCATATTCCATGCGATAGTGATTTCATTTTTGGGTACCATGATAATTTCCGCTCCGCCTGAAGAAAGAAAGGATATAGAAGTGGAGATGACTGAAGTGGAGATAAAGGAATTGGAGAAGCCGCCGGAACCTCCGAAGACGGAAGAGGTGGAAATTGAGCAGGAAATTGAAATAGAAAGACCCGATGTGGTCAGCGATGTTGCTGTTGAGGTGGAAGATGCTCCCATGGTTGACGCTCCCCAAGATGTTGTAATACCGAACGTTCTCGCAATAGCCCCCTCAAACTCAGCACTCGTTCTTCCTGGTGTAATGGCTCTGCGCTCAGGAAAGGGCAGAAAGGCGGCAATAAAGAAATATGGAGGATCCGGCAAAACTGAAGCCGCAGTGGATGGCGGATTAAGATGGCTCAGGGATCACCAGAATCCGGATGGAAGCTGGGGACAGGGCGGCAATCAGGCTTTTCTTACGAGCATAGCATTGCTCACATTCCTTGCCCACGGGGACACTCCTCAGTCGCAGGAATATGGAGCATGCATACTTAAAGCCATAAGGAAACTCATAGACATGGTAAACACCAGAA
>CAZXAC010000101.1:0-9166 GCA_964638335.1 uncultured Lentisphaera sp.
TTAGTCGTTGTCGGTGGTGGTGTTGCTGGTTGTGTGGCATCTATTGCCGCCGCCAGGCTTGGAGTAAGAACCATTTTGATTCATAATCGACCTGTTTTAGGAGGTCCCTCTAGCTCCGAGTGCTGTGCTAATTCCGATGGGTCATTTATTTGCGGAGCTTCAGAATATGTCAACGCCGAAGCGCGTGAGGGTGGTATTTTAGATGAACTGAAAACGGAGGCGAATTACCGTAAAAGTAAGGGATATGACCAACACTGGAGTCTCGTTTTGAGAGAATGGGTGGAACAAGAGGAGAATATAAAACTATTTATGAATACCGAGGTTTTTGAAGTCAAAACTTTAGGAAGAAAAATAAAAAGCGTATTCGCAAGGACGATTGAAAGCCAGAGGAACATGTGTTTTGAGGCTCCATTATTTATAGACAGCAGCGGAGATTCCGTATTGGGTTTCTCTTCTGGCGCAAAATTTCGTTGTGGTCGAGAGGGGCGGGATGAATTCAACGAGAGCATTGCACCAGAAAAACCTGATAATAAAACCATGGGATCATCAATAGCTTTTAGGGCAGAGGATCTAGGTCATCCGGTGAAGTTTCAGTCGCCTCCTTGGGCAATGAAGTTTCTCTCCGATCAAGATTTTCCGTTTCGTTCCCACTCAAATTTGAAAAAGGGCTATTGGTGGCTTGAATATGGGGGAGAAATTGATACCATTCGAGACAACGAGGACATCTACCGGAAATTGCTAAGCATACTTTTTGGCGTATGGGACCATGTTAAAAATCACGGAGATCACGGAGCGGACAACTACGTAATCAATTGGGTTTCAAGTATACCAGCGAAGCGGGAATCTCGCAGGTTAATGGGTGACTACATACTAACGCAAAATGACCTGACTGGGCATACTGATTTTTTAGATGCGGTTGCATATGGAGGATGGCCGATAGACTTGCATCCGCCGGAGGGATTTTTCTCAAAGGGGCATCCAGGCAGTCCTCCGCCGTTCGTGTTTCCGGGCGTATACCAGATTCCGTTTCGTTCCTTGTATTCAGCAAATGTGAGTAACCTTATGATGGCTGGGCGCAACGTCAGCGTAAGTCATGTCGCGCTGGGAAGCACTAGGGTGATGGCAACCTGCGCATTGATGGGGCAGGCTGTAGGCACTGCGGCATTCCTAGCAAAAAAATACCATGTTCTTCCGAGGGAAATTTCTCGTAAATACATGAGTGAATTGAAAACACTATTATACCAGGAAGATGCGGGAGCTTTTGGAGGGAAATTCCAGTTACCCGGAAACATCGCCAAATCTGCGAAGGTTTCATCTGACAGCGTCATGCGGCTCGGAGAGACTGGTCCATCAACGGATGTCATGCCGTTGCTGGCGCCGTCACGCGATAATGTGAAATATGACCCTTGCAATGAGCCGCCTGCCGACCGTCGCCGTGCCCAGATGTTTCCCATAAGCGGAGATCTTCTTGAAAGCATAATTATTGTTTTTAACAATTTGAACTCTGATGCAGTTGAAGTGGAATTATCGCTTCATGAAGCAATTTCCTTCAATGATTTTACCTCTACCCCGACTGTCAAATCATTGAAAAATATGATATCCCCCGGTAAAAATGTGGAGGTATCATTTGATATTCGTACAGCTGTCAATCCAGGCAGACTTTATTATTTTGTTCTTTCTCCAGTTCCCGGAGTGGAAGTGCACACAAATAACCGATATCTACCTGGGCTGTACTTGAAATCGGATGGCTGTTACCTGAGTAACAATAATATGGTTTTCAGAATCAAGCCTTGTCAGAAGATCTTTGCCCCTGAAAATGTTGTCAACGGGCTGACACGAGCGGGAAACTGGACAAATGCATGGATTTCAGACCCTGCTGATCAGCTGCCGCAGAACATTAAGTTGGAATTTCCAAAGCCTGAAAAGATAGATGCCGTAGAATTGATTTTCGACACCAATCCCCGCGTCAATGTTCGGGAAGGTGTTGCCCCTGAATGCGTCGCGGACTATCACATAAGCGCGCTGGTCAAGGGACAGTGGAGGAAAATAACTGAAATAACAGGCAATTATTTTCGGCGCAGAATCCATTCCTTTCCTCCGCTTGTCGCCTCGGCTGTGCGTCTAACCGTATTCCGCACAAACGGCGATCCGTCTGCCCGCATTTATGAATTTCGAGTATTCAAGGCAGCTTCATTGAAACAGCATTGAAAAGGAAAAACAGGATTATTGGCAACAGGCAGAAATTAAAAATTATGATGGGGATTCAAAAAATGAAAGAAGTATCAATAGGATTGGTCGGATGCAGCAGCAGAATAAAGGGAATTCTTAATCACATCAGTACACTGGGAAAGCAAATAAAGATAGGAGCTCTTTACGACATTGATCCAAAAAGAGCCTCTGAGTTCAGGGAGCAGTACAATAAAAATGCGATGATATGCAGCTCTTATGAAGAAATGCTGGCTTTGAAAAATATTGAATGGGTTTTAGTTTCAACATATAACTCAGCGCATGCCTGTCAGTCAACAAAGGCTCTCCGCGCAGGGAAGAAAGTATTTTCCGAAAAGCCGATTGCCACAAATCTGGCTGACTGCAGAAAACTTTACGATGCGTACAGGGATTCTGGCAAAAAATTCATGCTCGGTTTCACTCTAAGATATTCAAAGTTTTACAGGAAAATTAAAGAATTTTTGGATTCCGGTGAAATCGGAAAAGTCATAAGCATGGAATTCAATGAAAACATTGGATTCAATCACGGCGGACATATAATGTGCAGTTGGAGGCGCAAAGAAGAATTCACAGGCTCACATATCCTAGAAAAATGCTGCCATGACATAGACGTGGTAAATTGGCTACTGAACAGCAGGGCAAAATATGTGGCTTCATTCGGTGGACGGAATTTTTTCAAGTCTGAAAACTCTTATCTCCTAGACAAGCTCGCACCCGATGAGAATGGCCTGAAGGCCTATTGTCAATGGCCTTCTGCCCAGGGCAAAAATCCGTTCACATCCGATAAGGACATTGTTGACAACCAGGTCGTGATAATTGAATACGCCGATGGCGTCAGGGCAACATTCCATACCAATCTGAATGCCGGAATACCAGAAAGACGCGTTTACATTTTAGGAGAATTCGGTGCTCTGAGGGCTGATTTCGTTGCATCAAAGATCGAATTCAAAAAAATCGGATTCCAAGAAAAAATCAGAGAAATCTTCAATACTCAGATGGGTTCTGACGCACACGGCGGAGCGGATTTAATACTTGCGGAGCATCTTGAAGATTTGATTTTGAATGAAAATGTTGAGCCCCTGTCAACAGTCGAATCAGGCATCGAGTCGGCAATAATATGTTTCGCCATAGAAGAAGCAAGGAAAAACCATAAAATAGTGGATGTTGACACATATCGTTTTCAAGATGTCTCACAAATTCATTAAGTTAAGGTACAGTTGAAGGAATAAAAGATAGGAGATGAAATGAGGAAAATATCGTTTACAATCGTGTTTGCGTTAGGAATGGGCTGGACAATGTTGGCGGGAGATATAATTCTTGGTGTCAACGGAAAGACAAAACATCAGATTATTGTCCCTGATCAATATGAAAACCCTATTTCACAGGAGTCGGTAGAGCAATCCGCAAAATTGATTCAGGAGGCATTCGCGGCTAACTCCGTGAAATTGGATATTGTAAAAGAATCCCAGAAAGACAAGGACAAGCACGGGATTTACTTGGGCGCAACTAAGTTCGCAAAAGAAAATGGCGTCGAAATTTCCAAATTAAAGAATTGGCAGAATACTCACAAGGCTATCGGAAAAGATGTGATTATCGTCGGAAACGACATGCCAAATCCGATTAAAGGCGATTCACAGCCCGATGCAGACAAGGGCGTACCCTACCCCTATCTTGTCACGTTTCACAGTACGGCAGAATTCCTTTATCGTTACGCAGGCGCGCGCTTTCTGAAACCCGGGAGCGACGGCATTGAATTCCTGCCGCTTACCGCCATAAGCGTACCTGAGAACCTTAATACCACGCAGGAACCTTTTTTTCTTGAACACCATTGGATATCCGACCGCGCGAAGGTCGGAGAGCTGTTCGCCATAGCGAATCACGGCATCAGATTCCAGAAGGTGTGGTCAAAAGGCGGACATCAGCACAACGTGGCGGTTCCGAAGGAGAAATACGGGGAAACGAATCCTGAATATTTTATTCAAACCGGAGCTGGACTGCGTAAGAAAAATACGGTTCATCTATGCTATTCGAATAAAGAAGTGCGAGAGTTGATTTACAAGCATATTCTCGAAAAATGCGATGAAGGCTATGATGTTGTTGAAGTCGGGCAACCGGACGGTTTCATTCCCTGCGCCTGCAAAGAATGTTATGAGCTTTACGGGATCAGGCCTGTCACAAATCCGAGTAACGGCGCGGTATGGTATGCCGACCCAGCCTGGAACGAGAAACTTTGGATAATGCACAGAGATATTGCACTTAGACTGATGAAGGACCGCCCAGATAAGAAAATTATGGTTACTGCATACTCAATTTCATCAAATCCGCCTCAGACTATTAACGAATTCCCTGAAAACATGATCGTTGAAATGATGCACTCAGATAGGGAAGATTTTGAGGATTGGAGCAAAATAAAGGTTCCCTGCGGCTATGCTGCGTATCTCTACAGCTGGGGTAATTTCCATCTGACTGGCATGACTCCCAAAAATGAGGTTTCATATTTTGGAAGGCAGAGCAAACTCTTTCAGGAGAAAAACGTAAGAATCATTCAGATGAACGGAAAGCCTTTCCAATACGGTCTTGAAGGGCCGAACATATATGCGTATCTGAGACTCGGTGTTGACCCGAAGATGAAAAACACGGATGAACTTTTCAGGGAATATCTTGAAGCATCATTCCGCGAGGCTGAAACCCCGATGCGGAGGTTCTTCACAAAACTCCAGAATGCGCTCATGCTGTATCAGCTGAATGTTGACTATATCAAGAAAATGGGGCGTGATCCGATTCGTTTGATGGGAATCATCTACACACCCGAACTTATAAGTTCCATGGAGGAGGAGCTCGTGCGAGCCGAAAGGACGGCAACACAGCAGAAAGTCAAAAACCGCATTGCCACAGTACGCGGAGAATTTGATTTCCTTAAACATATTGTAGATGTGATATACTGCTGGCACAATTATCAGAACAGGAAAAACCAGGTATCCCTTGAGCAACTCCTCGATTCCGTAGAAGCAAGAAACAAGCATCTCGATGAATTGATTTCAAAAAAGGGCACGCCCTATAACCCGAGCGGGGCCAGGAAGGAGTATTTTAATCCGAGAAACGTTTTAAGCATCGCTCCCTTCAACTGGGATGTGGCGAAAATGCGCAAGGAGGGCGATGCTTCAATGCGGGGAAGAAGCATGAAAGCTGCTTTTACCGAAACAGTTCCGACCATTGATTCGAAATTATGGGAAAAGGCTGATGTTCAGAAAATGGGCAAAGTGAGTGGCTCAGTTGCGGAGCTTCATTCTGACACATCATTCCAGATCCTGTATGACAAAAACAACATTTACATCAAAGTTTCAGGTACCCAGGAGCCTTCACTTATGAAGTTTGAATCCCGTGGGCGCGATTCAGAAATATGGCTGGCGGAGTCCATTGTGATAAACATTTCACCCAGTGGCGACAAGAGCCAGTATTACTATCTGGCCTATGACCCGGCAGACAATTCCTATGCCGATGCCGAACATGGATTTATCACTGATACCTATGATCCGCGCTATGGATGGAATGATTGGACATGGAATGGAGACTGGATGTATTCCAATGAACTTGACCGAGAAAACGGCAAGTGGGTATCTATGGCGGTTATTCCTTTCAAAAGCCTGAAGACAGACATTCCGAAAGCCGGAACCATGTGGTACTTCAATATCGGACGCATTCACTTTTATCAGGGCGCAGAAGGTAAAACAGAACGTGAGTCTTCCGTGTGGACGGGTATTATGAATCCCTCAAAGGTTCCAGGAGACGCCTCCCTTGGAGAGTTGATTTTCGAGTAGTCAAGGCCATCAGAAACATTCCAAAAGAGAAAACAATAAGAGACAATCATTTGAGGATTAGCGCAAAGGATGCAATAATGACAAAGCTGGCAATCTTACTGTTTGGAGTTTTGATATTTGGCGCATATACCATCTCGGCCATCGATCATGAAGGTCTCAGAAAAGCCAGAAATCTTGAGAAAGATAAACGTTATGAGGAAGCTATTGCCGTATACGAAAGTCTGAGCGAGAAGGCTAAGGACGACATAGATGATCAGCAGTATCTGATGGCGGCTGTCGCTATAGCCAAAAACTCCCTAAAAGACAAGAAAAAGGCAGTGATGCTCGCAGAGCGCGTCAAAAATCCGGAACGGCGCGCTTTTGTCTTGATGTCATTGTTTGAACCGGATGCCATGATTACAAAGTATGAAGATACAGACTTCATGGCATGGCCCGATGATATCCGCGCTGAAGCCTATAAGAACAGGGGCAACGCTTATAATTCACTTAAAAAATACAGGGAGGCCCTTGCCGATTTCGAGAAGGCTTTTGCCCTTCCAGGCGGCTCGAATGTTGTCAGAGGAGTCTCTGCAAAAACTTCCGGAGACATTTATCTTTCCGTCATTAAAGACGAAGCGAAAGCTGAGGAAATGTATAGGAACGCCCTTTTGACAACAAAGGCCGGCTATGCCTGGCGCAATGATGCCCTCCTTAAACTCACGGATATTCTCCTGAAAAACAAGAGAAATAAGGAAGCTCTTGCCCTCTATGAGGAAGTTGATACCAAAAACATCGAGATTCCCAACTGGAGAATCGCTATGGCTCGGGGCTATTCAAAAGCCCTTGCAGCAAACGGAGAGAAACTGAAAGCCTTGGAACAGCTAAATGTTGCGCTTCAAGCGGAAACCAAACCTGAAATGAAAAAGAAGATACAGGGTGAAATAGATAAACTCGCTGAGGATATGCTGTAGGGCAATTGATTTTTTACGTAGCGACGGAACAAGAGCAAATGAAACTATAGGGAGAAATAATGGACGCAAATAAGTTCAGGACAGGAATTGTAGGAATAGGTAGCAGGGGAATAGGCGCTTTTGGCGTTAATATTGCGAAACGCAAAGATGCCCATCTGGTCGCGATTTGCGATCCAAACAAGATAAGAATGGAATTCGCCGCAAAAGAACTAGGAGTCAAACCTAATTTTTATACTTCGGTAAAAGAAATGATCGATGCGGAAAAACTGGATGCCATAGTCATTGCCAGCCCTGACTTCTGCCATGAGTCAAATGCAATCGATGCATTGAACGGAGGAGTCAATGTCTTGATAGACAAGCCGCTGGCAACAACTGTGAAAGGTTGTCAGAACATTATCAAAGCTGCTGAGAAAACAGGCAAGCTGATAATGATAGGATTTAATCTGCGCCATCATGCGGTACTGAAAAAATTGAAAAAACTTATTTCCGAAGGAGTGCTCGGACGGATTTTCCTGATTGAAAACCGTGAATTCTACAACGGTGGACGCACCTATATGTCGCGATGGAATCGGCTTTACTCGAAAGGAGGAGGTCTCTGGGTTCATAAGGGGAGCCACGATTTCGATGTTTTCAACTGGTTGCTCGATTTTCCGAAACCTGCCAAGGTCAGCGCTTTTGCCGGAATTGATGTGTTTAACCCACAACATATCCCGTTCGTGGTAAAACCCGGCACACCTGTCGGCCCAACATGCCACCAATGCAATTACAGTGAAATTTGCCCGGATGTTTACAAGATTGATGATATCCAGAACAGTTCATGGTGTGACCGTGCAGTGGCAATTGACGGATATTCAAAAGACCTTTGCATGTACACTTCCGACAAGGATACTCATGACAACGGCATCGCAATCGTCGAATATGAAAACGGTGTCAAAGCTAGCCATCTCGAATGTTTTGTCACATCTGCCAATGATCGTTTATTCACGGTCGTCGGAGATCGAGGACAGGCCGAGGTCAGCCTAGAAAAACGGACTATTCTTGTCCGACCACGCTGGAGCCAAGAGACCACAGTATACCATATACCGGATGCTGAAGGAGGACATGGAGGCGCCGATCCCATGCTAATAAACGCATTTTTCAATGTCCTAAAAGGCGAAGAGAAAAACAGTTCGACTATTGAACATGGCATGTGGTCAACTGCGATCGGACAGGCTGCGGAAATTTCGCGCCGCGAAGAACGCACAGTCAGAATTTCAGAACTCGTCAAGTGAGCTTGTCTATCAAGAGCCAACAGATAGACATGTGAAAGAATTTAGTTAGACAAGTATATCCTAATGATTTTTAGATAATGGTCTGTTTACAACTTTCAGTAAACACAGTCTCCTTTTCAAGCGCAAACTGATAAGGCTTCAAATGTCCTCAGATTTCCAATCTTTCTGGAGTTTTGTGCCGGCGATGGGGCGGCAAGGTGACAAAAAATCCTCCCCTCGCGGAAATGTTTATCCCTTGAGAATAGAGGACATATTTTGACGCGGAAGCTGATATCGTTTGCGCAAGATGCAATCTGTTTTCGTCCGAGCATTCCTTGTCATCGGGGGTTTTTACGACCTTTACCGAAAGATTTTTTGATATGTAGAGTAGCCCCCAGCCGTCTGCAAGTTCGTCCGGATGAATCACTCCTTCAGGAACAGCGATATAGAGATTGTCCGCAACGTGAGCGCTTCTTATGCGTTCGAACCTGCTCCCTTTGTATATGGAGTGTTCAACCTTCTCTATATCTCTAAGGCATTTTTGATATTTTTTATTTTTTGAGTTCTTGTATTGCCAGCTTTCATATTCATTGAATAGTATGTCACTGTCCTTTAATTCAGGTTCTTCGCGTCTTATTGTCTCCTCCAAGTCCCTCTTAACTTCTTTCATGCGCATCAGCTCCTTTAAGAGTCCCTGCTGCTTCGAGAAGTCTGGCCAGCATTCTTCCCTGTCAAAACGTATCTCGACAGCAACTGTTCTTACTGGAGTAAATACCTTCTTCTTTCCGGTGCTGGACCAAAATGCGGCCACGTCAGCTTGGAATTTTGAAAATCTGGTTGGCACATTTATGCCGATTCCTGTAGGATTCTGTTTTGCTATCCATAGAAGGACTGCCTGACGAAGAGACAAAGGTCTCAGGTG
>CAZXAC010000102.1:0-9069 GCA_964638335.1 uncultured Lentisphaera sp.
GAAACGCCTATTACTTCTTAGATACGTGTTTTATCATGCTAGCCACTGTGTCCGAAGGCTTTGCTCCAACACCGATCCAATAGTTGATCCGATCAATGTCCAGAACCCTCTCCTTCTTTACCGGATTGTAGTATCCGACGTATTCTATTACTTTTCCGTCGCGTTGAGTTCTGATGTCTGCCACCACGACTCTGAAACGTGGTTCGTTTTTCCCGCCTGTTCTCTTCAGTCTGATTTTTACTGCCATAACATTTTCCCTTCAATTCAATGTCTTTTTGATATATAAACTTCGGTTTTTCGCTTTAATCAAATTAAAAGCCAGTTAAATTATTACCTTTTCCAAGCATTTCAACTATAAAATAGAAATTTTCTTTAGAGATAGGGCTTGAGCACGCTTTTTTAGAGCCTTTCTCAATCAAATTTTCACCGTTTTCGCATATGTCACATACATCAATATCCTTATTCCACTTCAAGGCGCAATTGAAAGCTGTAGGCATAAGCACTATATTCACAAAATGCGCTGATTAGAGATAAAAGATAAAAAAAAGTGGGGATGCTCAGCATTTTATGAAGATAGTTTTTCTTAGCAATCATATGAAATTCTCTGGCGGAAGGAACCTGATGTTTCAGTATGCCGACTTTCTGTCTTCCAGAGGACATGATGTAAAACTTCTAGTTCGAAGCAAAATCGGAGAGCTTTCAAAAGCCAAGGCCGACCTTGTAAAAGATTTTTCTTCTGAAAGTATCCCGGAATGCGATCTTATAGTGGCGACAAGCCCCTCCGAAGTTAAAGATGGGTGGAATTCTAAAAAAGCAAAGAAGGTGGTACATTTCTGCCAGGGCTTTGACCAGATAGATATGGAACAGAGGATAGAAGGCAGATTTATCCCTCCTCGCTATCGAGGAACTGGCCTCATGCACGAAATAAAACTTTTTTTTAAGAGAAGGCAATGGAGAAGGACACTGAAAGAATGGGATGAGATATACAGCTTGCCTACATATTTCATATCGGTCTCGGAGCACCTCACCGAAGATCTTATGAAGCGTTACGGAAAACCCGCACCGTTGTGCAGGAACGGGGTGGACCTTAAAACCTACAGTCCGGCTGAAAACTGGAAGCCTACAAAATTCTCTGCGGAACGCCCCATAAGGATTGTTAATATCGGCCCTTATAATGTGACTTACAAGGGTATTCCCGTGACTTACGAAGCGATAGAGATCGCAAAAAAAAGAGGAATTCCAATCGAATTCATACGCATATCAAAGGAGCCTTCGGAATTTGAAAAAAATATCCCGTTTGAATTTAAAATGATAAAGAATCCAAGCAATCAGGAAATGGGAAAGATATTGCGTTCTTGCGACGTTTACGTCTCGAATTCCACTGAACGTGAAGGCTTCGGCTTGCCGGCGATGGAGTCGATGGCGGCAGGACTTCTTGTAATATTGAGCGGCATCGCATGCTACAGGAGTTTCTGCAGGGACAGGGATTTTTGCATATTTGTTCCAGAGGGCGATGCGAAGGCGACAGCAGATGCTATTGAGAAAATTTACAATATGAATCAGGAAGAATTTGCCTCGCTAAGACGGAAATCCCTCGACGTAGCTTCAACTTTTTCCCATGATCTTGCGTGCTTGAGGTTTGAGGAGATATTGAAGGATATTCTTTCCGAGCCGTCTAAAACGCAAGTCTAGCCAGCCTACTTTGCGCCCGCGACCTGCATTATTGACCTTGCTGCATTGTCGGAGGCTTTTTCGCTGCCACTTGATATCATTTGCGTCATTTCGGCCATTTTCTTTTCGACGTAAGCTCTTCGTGGACCATCGTGAACTATTTCAAGAAGGGCTGAAGATAGAATTTTTGGATTGACATCGTCTTGTAGGAATTCCCTGAAAACAAGTTCTCCGCAGATTATATCCACCATTGTGAAGTATGGCAGCGAAACCAGCATCTTGCCGATGAAATATGTTATTGGGTTCAGTTTATACGCCACAATCAGAGGCAGTTTTGCTATCGCGCATTCAACGGTAACGGTGCCTGAAGCGGCCATTCCGGCATCAGCTTCCTGCAATAATCTTTCGGTCTCTCCACAATAGAAATTAATTTCAGGAATTTTTGGGAATTTCCTCTTAAAATTCTCAAATATTTTGAGACATTTTTTGTATATGCTCGGACGGTTCAAAGATACTGCGAATCTAAATTCAGGGCGGGTCTTACTGATTAATACGGCTGTTTCAAGCATAGGCATGAGAAGTCTGCGTATCTCATTGTCGCGGCTTCCGGGTAGTATCAGTATGAGTTTTTTATCCCTCTTTATATTTGGATCTTGTCTTCTCCGGACAATTTCCACCAATGGATGCCCGACGAATTCCGTATCAAGCCCGCTTCCGGCATAGGTTTTGGTTTCAAAAGGGAATATTACCAACATCTTCTTGCAGAATTCGGCGAGTTTAGGGATTCTTTTTTTTCCCCATGCCCATACCTGAGGGCTTACGTACCAGACAACCGGAATTCCCTTTTTCTTCATCTGTTCTGCAAATCTGAGATTGAATCCGGGATAATCTATCAGCACGACTGCGTCCGGTTTTTCCCTTTCCGCTCTGGCCACAAAATCCCTAAATATCCTTATGAAAGTGAATATCTTTCCGAAAACTTCCACAAATCCAACCACACCAAGCTCGCTTGAATCCACTATTATATCAACTCCGGCAGAACGCATTTTTTCCCCTCCCATTCCGGATATGACAAGAGACTTGTCCGAAGGGAAAAGAGCCTTGAGCGATTTCGCCAGATCCGCTCCGTAGGCGTCGCCAGAACTCTCTCCGGCAAAAATCCATATTTTATAGTCTTTCTTCATTCGCTGTAAAACTTTTTCGTAATGATGTTGAACTCATCGTAGAACAGCCTATAATCTACACCACCAAAGATATCCGTCGAATTAAAAGGTTGAAATTACCCTTGATTCGGCTTGTGAAGTCACGATGGAAAGAATGAAGTAATCCGTTTAAGGCTTGTGCAAGGAAGGAAGGCAAGGAGATCAGAGTTTCGGCGATCCGGCGAAATCGCCAGTCCTAATTGTTGTACAGGACTTTCCGAAACCATTCGATAGTAAAGGTTTTTCCCCTATCCTAAAACCTTGGAATCCCTCTGATCCCTTTCCTAAAGAAAATTGTATCAAAATTTCCTATCCAAGTCAAGGATTATTGTAAAAAATAACATAAAATCGCGTAAGACATTCAATGCTTTTTTATATCCATGTCGTGTGTTGTGGGATTGACAGATTGGCTCATAATCCTACTTGAGCTTTGCTGAATATACTTTTAATTAGGAGATTGCAAGGGATTTTGCTTTTAAAATCTTTTTTCTGGGCTATATTCAGTGCGCAAAAAATGTAAGAAAGCCTTTAGACTTTTAAACCCTATTGAGTTTTATGATTTGGTGAATAATGGCTAATAGTGAAGACAAGGAAAACCAATCTAAAGAGAGATCGTCTTTCAGATTTAGACATGCGATTTATGTTATCATAATACTGCTTCTTTTGCTCGCTCTCATTTCTCATGATCCGTCGGATGCGGATGTGATTGCCGGGGGTAGCGACTCCCCGATCAAGAATTGGATAGGGCCTGCAGGAGCGTATTTCTCCCGCTCCGTGCTGTATCTTTTGGGTATTTCAGCTTATCCACTTCTTCTCCTTTTCATAATATGCGCCACTAGACCTATGGTGTCTTCCGTTCCAGTCAAACGATTTGGATATCTGGGAGCTTTACTCGCCGTGATAATAGGAACAGTGATGCTCTTTGGCATGTTTCCGGAGGCGTTTTCATCGCTTACCGAAAGGTTGGGTATAGGATGCTCTGGCGAGGGCGCATCATCAAGTCTTTCCGGCGGAGTAATAGGACAAATCCTTGCCGCACCTGAAGGTTCCGAGAGGGTGGGATTGATATCCGGGCTTATCGGAGCCATAGGGGCTTTCATAGTGGGTTTTGTTTTTCTAATGAGCGGAATGATATTCGTATGGATCGCCGACTGGAAGGCGGTTCTTGCGCAACGTTTTGACTCGCGCAAAAAATTTCTAGAAATGCTTGACGAAGAATCACCGGAATCTTTGAGGGCAAAAAGGCTTAAAGAGAGGGAGGAAAAATTCAAGGAGATGCTGAGCCAAAGGGAAAAACAGGAAGCGGCAAAGAAGGACGAAGAGGAAAACAACGAGGATGCTGCCGAGGATGAATGCGCTGAAGAGACGCAAGTGAAGAAAATCGTAAAAACTCCCGAGCTCAAAGAAGAGAAAAAACCTGCTCCTGTCGAGCGTAAAAAAGTTATAAAAAATCAAAAGAAAGGTCAAAGTTCCCACTACGAACTGCCTCCGCTTTCGCTTCTCGAAAAAGGCGCAAGGATAGAGGGGGAAAGCCAAGATATAATAGAGGCTTCAAAGGCGGTTATCCAGGAAACTCTCGACAACTTCAAGGTCGACGGAAAGGTCGTAGCATATACCACCGGACCTCGCGTTACGAGATATGAAATCATGCTTGCCCCTGGCATAAAAGTAAATAAGGTCATTGAATTGCAAAGAAACCTAGCGATGAATTTGGAGGCCGAAAGCCTCAGAATGCTCGCCCCAATACCGGGCAAGAATACCATCGGTCTCGAAGTTCCCAATTCCACGGTGTCTACAATAACTTTGCGCTCAATAATGGAAACCGATTCGTGGCAAAGGAACAAGATGGAAATTCCAATAATCCTCGGCAGGGACGTTTCCGGCAAGGCGGTCATTACGGATCTGACCAAGACCCCGCACATGCTCATAGCCGGAGCGACCGGAAGCGGAAAGAGCGTATGCATGCATTCGATATTGCTCAGCATGCTTTATAAGTTCAGTCCCTATGAACTCAAGTTTATCCTGATAGACCCAAAGATGGTTGAATTCTCCTGGTATAAGCCTCTGCCGCATTTGAATGTAGAAGTTGTGAACCAGGTGAAAATGGCTCCAAGAGCGCTCCGCTGGGGCGTAAACGAAATGGAAAGAAGATATAAGCTCTTCTCAGAACTTAAGGCCAGAAATCTTATTTCATTCAATGGACGCGACCGCTCCAAAGACCCTGAGAAGGACGGAGAAGGGGTGGAAATCCCGGACACCCTTCCGTATGTCGTAATAATCATAGATGAACTTGCCGACATAATGATGACGGAATATAAGCAGGACGTTGAAACGTCGATTGCGAGAATCGCACAAAAAGGGCGCGCGGCGGGCATACACATGGTCATCGCGACCCAGACGCCGCGAGTAAGCATAATAACAGGTGCGATAAAGGCGAATATCCCTTCAAGAATAGCATTGCAAGTTTCAAACCAGATCGACAGCAGGGTGATAATTGACGGACAAGGCGCGGAAAAATTACTTGGCAAGGGAGACATGCTTTTCATGCCTCCGGGAAGCCCAAATCTTGAACGAGTGCAGGGAACTTTCATACAGGACCACGAGATCGAACATGTGGTCAGATTTGTGGCAGACCAGGCGGAGCAGGTATTTGATGACAACATTCTAAAATCCACTGATGGAGAAAGCGAAGAAGAAGGCGGAACAAAGCCGGAAATAGAGGATCTGATAAAGCAATATCTCGGAGATTCAGGAAACGAACTGCTTAAGAAGGCTTTTGAAGTAATACTGTTGGACAAAAAAGCCAGCACCAGCTACATACAGAGAAGGCTCAAGATCGGATATAACAATGCCGCTGAACTTGTAGAAGAACTTGAGCGAAGGGGAATAGTGGGTCCTGCAGTCGGAGCAAGCGCAAAGCGCGAAATCCTTGTCGAAGGATACGAGGATATAAAAGGTGAAGAGGAATAAGCTGGGCAGGGTTTTGAAACTGCCGAATCTTATTGGATAAAAAATCAAACGGAGTCCAAGCATGGAAAATTCATATGTCTATAACAGGATTTTGCTCAAGATCAGCGGGGAAAAACTAAAGGCGGACGAAAAAGATGACGCCCCATACAGCATGAGCTCGATAGAGGAAATAGTATCGAAAATCGGAGCAATATGTGATAATGGAGTTGAAGTCGCAATCGTAACAGGTGGAGGAAATATATGGCGCGGAGCTCCGGCCTCCGCAAAATCCGGATTTAACAGGGTTAATGCCGACTACATGGGAATGATGGCTACAGTAATGAACGCTCTCTGTCTGAAGGAGGCTTTTAATAATGCGGGTTTCACCGCGGTAATATTTTCTTCAATACCAGTCGAGCCCTTTGCCCAGAAAATGGATCACGAAGCCGCAAAAAAAGCGCTCGATGAGAATAAGATAGTCATTTTTGCGGGCGGTACAGGCAATCCATTTTTTACCACTGATACGACTGCGGCGCTGCGAGCCTTGGAGATTAATGCCGACGTTGTTTTGAAGGCAACCAAAGTTGACGGCGTTTATGACAAGGATCCGAAAAAATTCCCTGATGCGCTAAGATATGAGAAGATCTCTTACGAGGACGCCCTTTCGCAAAAACTGCAGGTAATGGATTCCACAGCATTTTCCATGTGCAGAGATAACTCCCTCCCGATAGTTGTTTTTAATTTCTCAGATCATGACGGTCTTGAAAAAGTTCTTTCAGGCGACTTCTCTTCAGCTACAGTTGTATCTTGAACTGAAAATAAATATTATTGTCAAAATGAATGAGTTTAATAGAGTAAAATATCCTAACATAATCTTATTGGCCTTCAATACTGAAAAATAAGGATTCATCACTTATGGCTACTGTTTTCAATCTGCGTTGCGAGTATTCGCTCAACCCAGTCGGCATCGATGAGATTTTACCACGATTTTCATGGATGATAAATGACACTCGAGCAGGCGCACGCCAAACCGCTTATCATATTCATGTTGACAGTTCCCGCGAAGCTCTGCTCTGCGGCGGGACTGCCATATGGGACAGCGGCCGTATAGAAACTGACCAGTCAATCTTCGTTCCTTACGGCGGTCCGCGCCCGAACTCCAGGCAGCGCTGCTGGTGGCGGGTAAGGATCTGGGATCAGCATGGGAAGCCATCAGACTGGAGCGAGCCAGCTTTCTGGGAGATGGGATTGCTTTCAGCTGAAGACTGGCATGCCAGATGGATTCAGAGCGGCATTGTGGGTGGCGCACGCACTACCGCCACGGCTCCATATTTCCGCCGCACTTTTGCAGCCGATGACAACGTAATCCAAGCACGCCTTTATGTTACAGCACTTGGATTATACGAGTGCCACATAAACGGCAAGCGTGTAGGTGACAGCGTCTTCCGTCCGGGACGGACCGATTATCAGAGACGTCTGCAATACGACACCTACGATATCACTGCCCAGCTTCATCGGGGAGAGAACGTGATTGGCGCGATTCTCGGAGACGGCTGGTACTGCGGTCATGTCGGTGGCATGGATCGCCAAGTTTATGGCGACCGGCCTGCTCTCCTGGCGCAGCTTGAAATAACATTCTCTGATAATACCATTCAGCGTGTAGTTTCCGATGAATCATGGCGCTGGTCTGCAGGCCCCATACTAGAAAACGATCTCCTCATGGGTGAATCCTATGATGCCCGCTTGGAGATGGCCGGATGGAGCGCGCCAGACTACGATGAACGCGCCTGGCAGCCGGCTTTTCCAGCCAAGACCCCAAAGCTACAATTGGTATCACCTCCCAATCCTCCTGTCCGGGCTATCATGGAAATTCGCCCCATCTCAGATCCCATAAAGATTTCTAAAGGACGTTATATTTTTGATCTCGGACAGAATATTGCTGGACGTGTACGAATTCGCGGCATCACCGGAAAACGCGGAAGTACAATCCGTCTACGTTATGCCGAAATGCTACAATCCAATGGTGAGCTTTACACTGAAAACCTCCGCACTGCCCGTGCTACGGACTATTACACGTTAAGCGGCGAAGAAAACAGCGATAGCATTTGGGAACCGCGCTTCACTTTCCATGGATTCCGATACGTCGAGCTTGCAAATCTGCCTGCCGGCTTTTCACCAGATAAGGAGACGGTAACCGGCATTGTGCTCCAGTCTGATACGCCGCTTACCGGGGAATTTTCGTGTTCCGAGCCTCTTCTGAACCAGCTGCAGAGCAACATACAGTGGAGTCAGCGCGGCAACTTCCTCGAAATCCCCACTGATTGCCCTCAGCGTGATGAACGTCAGGGCTGGACGGGAGATGCGCAGATATTCATTCGTAACGCGTGTTTCAACATGGATGTCAACGGCTTCTTTGCCAAATGGCAGGACGATCTTGCCGATGCCCAGCGTTTCGACGGCGCCGTCCCCGCAGTAATTCCCGATGCCGGGATTATCCACGATCCACGTCCCGAAGTCAAGTTTCATCCTGGCGATGCCGGTCCTGCTTGGTCGGATGCGATCGTAATTTGTCCTTGGACAATTTACCGTTGCTATGGAGACACGCGGATACTGGAAAGGCATTATGAAGAACTGAAACTCTACGTCCGGTATCTCGAATCCATCAGCATTGACCTCATCCGTTCCCACTACTTGCACAACAACTGGGGCGGATTCGGAGATTGGCTGGCGATGGACTGCCTGGGGAAAAATCACCTGACTCCGACACCGAAGGATTTGATCGGCACTGCCTATTTTGCCCGGGTGACCTCTTACCTCAGCGATATTGCCAAGCTGCTTGGAAGGAAAGAGGAGTCGTGTCATTTTGCGGATTTGCGCAAGCGGATAGTCGAGGCATTCAACCGTGAATTTGTCTCTCCTAGCGGGAGAGTTCAGGGCAATAACCAAACTTCGTATCTGATCGCGCTTGCTTTTGACATGTTGCCGGAGGACAGGCGTGAAAATGCATTAAAACATTTACTGAAATGTTTTGAATGGCACGAATGGCATATTTCTACCGGGTTTGTCGGTACACCACTCGTATGTCCCACGCTGTCGCGTTTCGGAAAGCTTGAAGAGGCCTATCGGGTACTTCTCCAGAAGACATATCCTGGCTGGCTTTATAGCGTATTGCAGGGAGCAACCACGATATGGGAGCGCTGGAACAGCTACAGCCATGAGACAGGATTCGGCCCTGTCGGGATGAACA
>CAZXAC010000103.1:0-9051 GCA_964638335.1 uncultured Lentisphaera sp.
CTTGGAATTCCTAGTGAATCTAAGTGCGTTCACAGCAATAGTATCGATGTTCCACGGATATGGTGAAACTGTCGCTTCCGCTGTGACAATTGCGTTCAATTGGGATATGATGTCTTTTGTTCCAATGGTTGGAATGCAGGTCGCCGTAATGACCCTTGTAGGTCAAAATTTGGGACGAGGCAACGAGGTCGTAGCAATACGTTCGGCATACTCCGGGTTCAAGCTCAACCTAATCTACTCCGGCATGATGATGATGATCTTCCTTCTGCTTCCAAGTCTTTTGTCTGAGGCTTTCCGACCAAACGACGTCTCCGGATGGTCTGATATAAAGAGTGTGGCAGTTCCAATGATAATGATGATGTCCATATATCCTATTTCAGACGGCGTTTTTATAATTTTTTCCGGCGCTATCAGGGGAGGAGGAGATACAAGCTGGGCAATGATAGCATCTGGAATACTGCATTGGGTTGCGGCAGTCATAACCTGGATCGCGACAAAACATCTTCAATTACCCCCCCTAGCCGCATGGGGAATATTCTTAACATGTTTTTCATTCTTAGGATTGACTTTCTGGCTACGTTTCAGGAGCGGAAAATGGAGAGGCAGGGAAGTCCTACCCCCAGAGTCGAAAAGACCGCCGTCGGACATTGAACCAAATCCATTATACATAGCTGAATAGTAGAGAATAATCCCTAAGGGCATCACTTCATTTTGGGAGCAAGCACTACCCTGAAACCAAGATCTCCGCTGGTAAAATCGGCTTCATCGGCGTAGCGCCTTGTCGGAGTGCATTGGGCCTTGTCATAACACCAACTGCCGCCACGGTGAATCTTGTATTCGCCTTTGGTAGACATGGGATCCGAAACTGATCCCTTGTAGGTGTCTGTTACAACACCATTTTCATCCATATCACAAGAGTCAAGACACCATTCCCAGACATTTCCGATAGTATCATATAGGCCGTTAATATCGGGCTTCTTCTGCGCACTTGCATGACTGTCGTTTCCGCTATTTCCGCTGTGCCAAGCATAATCATCCACACGATCCATATTTATCTTGCCAGCTTTGCAGAAGTATTCCCATTCAGCTTCAGTCGGCAATCTAAAAACATATCCATCTGGAATAAGTTCCTTTTCCATTTCAGTGAGCACCTTGCAAAACTCCATCGCATCATTCCAGCTGACCTGTTCAACAGGATAATCAGCCCCAGAAGGATTAAAACTCGGACTCTTCTTCATTATTTTCTTGTATTGTCCCTGAGTAACCTCTGTCTTGGCAACCCAAAATTCCCTTGATATTCTAATCAGATGCTCTGGTTTCTCGTCTGGAAATGAATTGTTATTCCCCATGATGAAGCTGGAGGGGGGGAAAAACACCAGTTCCGTTCCTATGCTTTTACATTTAAGCTTTTTTACTCTGACTTTGGTTTCTTCTTTTTTCTCTGATTGGGCTGTAAATTCGGATACAGGCGGTTCAGACGATATCTTTTTTTGGATTTCTTCTCCGTGATCCGTCTTGCATGACGATATCAAAAAAGATACAGTTGCGATTGAAAAGCCTAGCGTGACAGCGGATAATGCGCTCTTGTTAATCATTTATTATCTCCAAATTTTTTGTTTATATCCTCGTATGTCGAACGATATTCTTCATTTTTAGGAAAAAGTTCTGACGCTTTACGAAAACTTTCCAAAGCCTTCCCGAAATTCCCAGTTTTAAACTGGGCTATGCCTAGCCTGTAGCTAAAACTTGCACGCTCTGGCGATCTTTTCAAAGCTTCGGAAAAGAAATTTTCAGAAATCCCCCACATTCTGCGCTCTTGAGCATATACACCAGCTGAAGCCCAAGGATAAGGCGAATAAGGCATCGCTTTCGCAGCCTGATAAAGGGCCTTCTCCATTTTATCAGGAGATGACTTATCAGAACCCCCCGATACTGGTTCAGATATTCTATACAAACGGTCAAAGTAAATTTCGCCGCGAAACCTTTCAATTGCGAAGAAAAGCACAGGTAAAGCAGTAATCACTATTGCGAATTTAGCAAAACGTATCTTCCCGCCTTCGCTTGGGATCCGATGTACTGCGAGCAACGACAATATTATCGCGGACGCCACCGTCGCTGGGACTTGAAAGTTAATATCGGAAAGAGAATGTATCAGCCACGCTAGCAATCCGCAGAATATTGCTACACGGTCGAATCTGCAAAATGAGACGCCATCATCTTTGGAAATTCTTTTCCACGCCAACAGAATCGTTCCGGCAAATAGAGCGGATATTGCTACCAAACCAACTACGCCACATTGCGATGCGAAGTCTAAAATTATATTGTGCGCTGTATGAGGAGCTTCTGTATTCGGAAAGCGCTTTATAAAAGTATATTCGTGGAAAAAATCCCCCCACCCAGTTCCCAAAAACGGCTTTTTCAAGAACATTTCGGTAGCGCAGATCCAATAATCGACTCTCACATTGGCTGAAGAATTCTCCAAAATACTCCTGTTTTGATTCACAATCACAAAAAGAACGGAAAATAAAAAAAGAGCCAATACCGCATACGCCATCTTCAACCTGCGCGATAGCTTTAGAAGAAACGGCACGATCGCCAAGGAAATACCAAGAGACATCACCGCCCCTCTGCTAAATGTGTGTTTAAGTATGAATAACAGAAAAAGAGACAGCAGCGCAGCGGAAATAATACAAATTCCTCTGTGATGCTCATCGAAAAAATTGGTTGAAATAGCAGCAAAAAGAAATGATGCTACTAGGACTGATGCCAAGAGACCCTTCGCTCCATAGCTGTCGAAAAAAAGTAAAAATAAGGCTATCGCGCTCAATGCGACGGCCCATCGAGCAAGTTTCCTGTCAAAAAATATTCCGGTAAAAACCAATGGAATCATTAAAATCAGATGCGCCGCAAGATTATTGCACAGAGAAAAAGGAGAGAACACTCTCGTCTGAACTATTCTTATCCACAGATCGTTGGAAGCTTTGACTCCGGTCTCAAGCTCTCTTTGTTTGACAAATTCCACCCCACGCTTGAAGCCCCACAAAAGCTGATATAGGGCATGGTAGGATGCCGCGCAAGTTCCAAGAACCAAAGCACGCAAAATTGACATACCCGATTCCGGAGCAGTCCTTAGCGTAATCATCATTCCAAAGGCGAAAACAGCAAGACCGGCAAAGTGCAGAGAAAATAATATAGGAAAATCAAGGACGCTCGCACCGCTGAATCCAACAAGAGAGGCAATCGCGACAAGAAGCCATAGAAATGATATCAGGAGATCTTCTCCTAAATCAAGAGAATTTTCAAATTTTGCGGCAATTACAGATGAAATCAGAAACAATGGAGAAATTATTGAAAAGAGTATCGGCGGGTACGATTCAAGTATCCATAAGATGCCGCCATCCCACACAAGAGGGACCTCTGGAACCCCCATTATATTTCCGAATTTCAACGGAAGCAGGAAGACAAAGAGAAATGTAAAGTAAAGATGAAAGGATAAATAAAATCCTCTTTTGTCTTCTTTCTCGAGTTTGGAACGCAATTTGAATGCTCCTTCCATGAAACTTGCAAGACGTTTAAACTCAAGCTTCCTCAAGCTTCTTTAGCGCCTTAGCCGCCTCTTCATCAAGACCGGCGTAAGGGTCCGCTCCTTCCACAGAGTCTGACGGCAATTTGTACTTTTCCAAATAAACAATCCTCGTCTCCTCAACCGGACATGAAACAATTTTGCCTGTCTCCTCAAGCTGAACCGATACCTTCCTAGTCAAAAGATTCCTGTCGACAACCTTTCCCCTGCCCTCACCACAATCACAAAATGCGCCTCTCCGGGGCATTCCCTTCTCAAGTTCAGAATAACCTTCGTGTTCGTATTTCAGACAGCATTTGAGACGATTGCACATACCAGATATGTTCGCAGGATTAAGAGGCAAATCCTGTTCTTTCGCCATCCTGACGTTTATTGACGAAAAGTCTCTTATATATCGGCAGCAGCAAAGAACCTGCCCACAAACACCGAATCCTCCGAATACGGCCGATTCATCTCTAACTCCTATCTGTCTCAGTTCAATTCTTGTGTTCAAGCCGTGGGAAAGCTGTTTCACAAGCTCCCTAAAGTCAACTCTGCCGGGCGCCGAAAAGTGAAAGGTAACCAGTTTCATGTCAAGAGTATAATGCGCATTCAGGAGTTTCATTGGAAGATTCAGATTTTGTATATACTGATTGGCGGTCCTAATCGCTGATTTCGCCCTCATCTGGTTCTCGTTAGCCTTCCCTTGATCCTGCATTGTCGCCTTGCGCTCAACCCTGGGGAAATTATCGTCAATCGCCTGTTTTATCTTCGGCAGATGCAATGGATCGAATATCTTTATCATCTGACCATAATCCAGAACCCTCTCCCTCCTTATTACACAAAAATCCTTCTCCTTCAGGTTTAATGCTGCTGGAAGAATTGCTACGTACTTGGCTCCCGACTCCAATTTTATCTCACAGAACAAATCCTTTGGCTTATCCTGGAGATTCGTTCCTTGAGCAAGCTGCTCCGCCTGGACCGGAACTGATTCTTCCTTCTCCGTGTTTTGGTTTTGGCTCTGAATATCCATAAAATCTAACACATCTAAAGGTTTGTTCTAAGATCATAAACAGGGATGGTGCCGACGGAGGGATTCGAACCCACACTTCCTTGCGGAAACTGCGCCCTGAACGCAGCGCGTCTGCCAGTTCCGCCACGTCGGCTTAATTGGTTAATATATCCTATCAGCAAGAAAAAACCAAAAGACATTTGCGATTTTCGCAGATTTGACATTTGTTTTAAAGCCGAGAAAATGTATTTTTAAGCTCAGTTTCACAACAAACATTCATTTCAACAAACCATAGAGAGTAATATGTCAGGACACAGTAAATGGGCAAACATCAAGCACAAAAAAGCCGCAGCAGACAAGAAAAAAGGCAAAATCTTCTCCAGACTGACTAAGGAAATATTCGTATCTGCAAAGAAAGGCACAGATCCGAATTCAAATTCTAGGCTAAGACAGGCAATATTAGCCGCAAGAGCGGTCAACGTCCCTAACAGCAACATCGAAAGGGCAATAAAGAAAGCGTCAGGAGAAGAAGGCGGAGCAAACTACGAAGATATTACTTACGAGGGTTATGCCCTAGGTGGAGTAGCCGTTCTCGTCGAATGCCTGACTGACAACCGAAACAGGACGGCAGGCGAAGTTCGTGCCACGTTCGAGAAGGCAAACGGAAACCTAGCTGGCGCAGGAGCAGTTTCATGGATGTTTAAGAAGAGGGCTCATTTCACGGTAACCGGAGAAAACGCGAACGAAGATAAACTTATGGAGATAGTTCTTGACGCCGGAGCTGAGGATATAGAATGTGAAGGTGGAATAGCATATATATACGGACCACCTGACAAGTATGAAACAATATCGAAGGCTCTTTCTGATGCTGGAATAACAACCGATGAATCCGGAGTAACACAAGTTCCAGACAACTACAGCGAAGTGAAAGACGCCTCTACGGCAAAACAGGTCGTATCGCTCCTTGAAAAACTTGAGGAATTGGAGGATGTGCAAGCAGTTTACTCCAATTTCGACGCACCACAGGCAATACTCGAACAAATACATTCGGAACAGTGAAAATGAGAGTCTTAGGAATCGACACCGCCATAAGATGTACCGGATACGGGGTTGTCGATTTCAGTGGAGGCGGTATAAGCGTAGTGGACTGCGGTCTCATCAAAAACAGGGCTTCGGTCCCACACAGCGAATGCCTTCGCCGCCTTGGCGGAGGGATAAGAGAGATTCTAAACAAGTTTAAGCCTGATGTCGCAGCTCTTGAGAGCGCGTTTTATGCAAAGAACATAAAGACTTCCATGATTCTCAGTTACGCAAGAGGCGCAATAATGCTGGTCCTAGCCGAAAACTCAATACCAACTTTCGAATACGCCCCAAGAAAAGCAAAAATGGCAGTCGGAGGAAGTGGATCATCAAGCAAGGAATGCGTATCACAGATAATTGCCTCCATGCTCGGCATAAACGCGTCCGAAATTCCTCTTGACGCAACCGACGCTCTGGCGATAGCCATCTGCCATGGACAAATCGCGATACGCCCGGGAGCCGAATATCTCTTAAAAAAATCCCTATAGGAAACTTGTTTTTCTTTTTCTCTTTAAGTGATAGATTAACGCCCTTATTATTATATGATATATGGTGCTTAGATGTTTGGTTTTTTCAAAGGAAGATGGTCGGCATTTACGTCCGGATTTGCCGCCACCCTACTTTTTATCCTGATACTTTTTATACTCGACACCCCAGTCGGAATGTCGGATGCCTACTTGAAGATATCCGAATATTGCCGTGAATCCATACACATGCGAAGGGTTTCGGAGTTCTTTCCTTTCGACTGGCAAACCGCATTCCTGGCCGGAATAGCCGGTGGCGCACTTTTGGCATCGCTCACCAGCGGAACCTGGCGGCTCAGGATGATACCTGAAGACATAAAAGGCAGTGGTCCGGTCGGCTCATTCGGCATCACAATCCTGCAAAATGTGTTTGGAGGCTTTTTAGTCATGACCGGTTTGCAATTTGCCGGTGATTCTTTTGTCGGACAATGGGCCGCGGCAATGCAATTATCCACTGGAGCTTGGATATTTATTTTTTCTTTCATCGTCTGGGGTGTGGTTTTTTCCGGAATTTCACGATCTGTTGCAAGCGGTGGCGGAACAAAGTCCAAAAAGGAAAAAGGGAGGAAGGAATGATTCATCCGCTTTCATTGGAAGGAACACCTAGGTTGATTGCCGGTCTAATATTGGGAATAGCTTTCGGTTTCTTCCTGGTCCAATCAGAAATGGGCTGGCGTAAAACAATCCTAGATCAGCTTGCCATGAAGAACGGAAAATTCTTTAAGGTCCTTTTCTCGTCTTTGGCTTTCGGAGCAATTCTCTTCTATTTCGCAAAAAATTACGGAGTGGTCACAATACAAACACGTCCGTCCTTCTTTTGGGGAGCGTTGGTCGGGGGAATGCTTTTCGCAGCCGGAATAGTCCTATGCGGACAGTTCCCAGCCGCCGCTGTCGCATCATTGGCCACCGGAAAAACATATTCCATATGGACATTCGCCGGAATGTTGCTCGCTCTGCCATCTGTGCACTTTCTCTCAAAATGGATATCCAAAACAATATACAAATGGCCACCTCCATCCTTCTATGCCGACAGAATGGAAAAAATGTTCGGGAGTCTGCACAACATCTATTTCTGGGTGGCGGCGTTTTCCGCCCTTATGTTTCTGTTCTTTGAATTTATACAGGGCGGAGACGATGACTCCGGAGAAAAACCAGAAAAGGAGTGAGATGAAATTTTGGAAATATTCCATATCCCTGGCGATTTTCGCCACAATCGTTTGTTCATGCTCAAGCGTCTTTTTAGATGAAATTCCACCTCTGTCAGAACAGGAAATAAAGCTGATCGAAAAAATGGGAGGCAAGCTCCTGCCAGATGGCAATATAGCCATAGGACAAGTCACAATTGACAGAAGAAGCATGGAAGTATCTTTCCAGGCCGAAGTGAATATGGAAGAGGGAGAACTGGAGGTGCTTATATGCACTCCGAATGGAAGGGAACATGAAAGCTTGCTCATAAGCGAAATAGATCCATTTCATCTACAGTTGGCAATGATACTCGCCGGAGGGGAAAACGGACACAGGATATCGGGCGAAAACTCCAACCAGGGAAGCCTGTTTTCAATAGATGTCGACACTGGTTCAGCACGGCACCCTATAGAAAAATGGCTAAGAGATAGAAGAAGCAAGGGCGAAAGAAAAGACGATCAATGGGTCTTCGTAGGTTCAAACTTCACCCATGATGGCACGTGCTTGGCAAAGGAAGAGGGCAACATAGCCAATATCTGGAGTTTTGGAAATACTATTTTGGATAACCCTTCCGAAGATGCAATATATGATGATATCTTTGAGGTCTTCAGCGGTAGACTACCAGAGCGCGGGACAAAACTCACAGTCCATCTAAAATTGATTAAAAAGTGATGCTTGTTGCAGTTGCAATAGAAAATATTTGTCTAGACTTTGTGACGATTAGATTCAACGCTTCGCCCAAAACGCTTCTGCAGTTCTGAAAAGGATATGTTTATCATAGTAGGCCTACCGTGTGGACAACAGAAAGGCATTTCGCATTCCGACAACATTTTTATCAGTTGATGGATTTCTGGAGTCTTTAATCTGTCACGGGCCTTTACGGCGCTAGAACAAGCCTCTCTGGCAATATCAAGATGCTGAGGTCTGACTGAACCGGCGTCAGAACTTAAGGCCTCAACGATATCTCTTATAAATGAAATTACATTTTCTTGCGGGAACACCGACGGTATTGCTCGGACGATTACGGTGTTTCCGCCAAAATTATCAAGCTCAAAGCCAAGCTTTTCAAATTCTCCGTAATTTTTTCTGACGAATGCGACTTCCGCGCCAGACATTTCCATTGTGACAGGGATAAGCAGCTTCTGCGCATGGTTTTCCTTTGATTCGGCCGATTTGACGAGTCTTTCAAAAAGTATCCTCTCATGAGCGGCGTGCTGATCTATTATCACAAGTCCGTCAACAGACGCTGCAAGTATGTAAGTATCATCAAGAGACCCAATTATATTCATAGGTGGGAGCAATTCCACATCTTTAATGCCGGATTCCGGAGGCAAACTATTTTCAGGTTTTTCACCTCTTTCTCCGGTATTCTCAATCATCGGCAAATCTGCGCCATCAAAACGTCTTTCGCTTTCCTTCTTTTCGGGATCATATTTTACTAGAGATGCGTCAAGCAGTTGCTTGAACGAAATATCTGAACTGAAATGCACGGAGGAACTTTGCGAATTTCGCAACGCTTCACGAATACTTTTGCCAACCGCCTCCCTGAAAACAGAAGGCTCCCTGAAACGGACTTCCTTCTTAGCCGGATGGACGTTCACATCCACCCTAACCGGATTTGTATTTATAAAAATTATGGCTCATGTAAACTTAATTTGAATTAATAATGATTTAAATTATTGTGTTGC
>CAZXAC010000104.1:0-8854 GCA_964638335.1 uncultured Lentisphaera sp.
TATCACTCGACGCTTATCGGAGCCTGAGAATTGAGCCCTGCTCTCGAGCATTATCCTATGGGACAGGACAAAAGAGGCGAGAGTCTTGACGTCGTCTGGAATGACATACCTTCTGCCCTCAATGAAGGCCTTCGCCTGAGCACATCTGCTGAGAGATAGCAACGCCCTGGGACTGAGACCAAGTTTAACTCTGGAGTCTCCTCTTGTTTCACGGACAAGCCTCGTCATGTACAACGCAACGGATTTTTCTATCTCGACTTTTTTTACCTGCTCCTGCAATTCACATATCTGGGCGCAAGTTATGACAGGTTTAACCTTATCTATGGGATCTTCTTCTTTCCTTGAATAAAGTATCTGCATTTCATCGTCTTCATCTGGATATCCTATCTTTATCTGCATGGCAAACCTGTCAAGCTGAGCTTCAGGAAGGTGGTAGGTGCCATGATGTTCGACCGGATTTTCGGTGGCTATAACAAGAAATGGCTCGGGAAGCTTATATGTCCTAGCCTCTATTGTAACCTGGCATTCGTTCATTGATTCTAGCAATGCCGATTGAGTCCTCGGCGAAGCACGATTTATTTCGTCTGCCAATAATACGTTGGCAAATACGGGTCCTTTTCTGAAGTGGAAGTCGGAGTCCTTCGGATTATAAATCAAAGTCCCTACTATATCCGACGGAAGCAGATCCGGCGTGAACTGTATCCTGTGGAATATGCCATCTATTGATAGGGCAAGGGCCTTAGCTAAGGTGGTTTTGCCGACTCCCGGCACATCCTCCATCAATATATTTCCGCCACTGAGAAGGGCTGTCAGGACGATTGTTATCACATCTCCCTTCCCATATATTACATTGCCGAGATTCTTTTTAAGACCTTCTATATTGTTTTTACTTTTATCTGTCATATTTTCTGCTTCATGTTGATCGTTTTGGTTGCTTGTTAATATTGTTCCTAGATGTTTTTTGGCAAGGCGCCCTTCGAAATTAAGCAACAATTTGCGCTTGAATCAAACGAAACATACCCAGGGCGTTTATGGATAATGTTGTTCGAACTGCTCTCAGTTAAATAAATTATGCATTTAAATTCGGCTGATTTTGAACCCGCAATGATTTTGGCGATTGCAAGACTGTGTAGCAACGAAGAAGAAGCTTGGAGTTATAACTACACTAAAGTCTATCTTGATTTCATATCTGTCTGCGCCATTCGAGCAGGCTGCACCATACTGGTCAAATACAAAATTCAGGGAAATAAGCAATCAGAATTCTTTTTTCAGTATCGGAAGCTTACTGAAATTGTATACCACAACTAAAACTGAATTAATCAAATCATAATTTGAACTTATTATGACAACGGTTAAATTCACGGTTTTTGTTTGAACGACAGAAGAATTATTCAGGAGTTCATTATGATGACACATATAAATTCTCCTCCGAACAATCATGTAAAGGTCTTAGGCGGACAAGGCTGGGTGGGACTTATAAACCACATGGGAGCGGAGGTGGACATAGTCAACGCTGCTAGAGTTTCATTTGGGAAAATGAAGGATATTTTCGAAGCAAAAGATTTTGAACTTTTGAAATATCTTCTAGAAAACAAACACACGAGCCCGATGGAGCATGTCGTGTTCACCTTCAGCGTACATTGCCCCTTGTTCGTGCGATCCCAGTGGCATCGTCACAGAACTTGGTCGTATAACGAAATTTCCAGACGTTACACTGAGATTGATATTGAATTTTACGTTCCGGAAAAACTCAGGCGCCAATCTTCAGACAATAGGCAAGCGTCGTTTTCCTCGCCGGATTTCGATGACGCCGCACTCCGAGAAACCATAAGGAATCATAACAGGAAATCCTTTGAGGTTTATGAATCTTTAATCGCTTCAGGCGTGTGTCGTGAGCAGGCAAGAGGTGTACTGCCTCAGAACATGATGGTTACGTTCTGGGGGACAGTTGACCTTGCGAATTTGATTCATTTTCTTGACCTAAGGGACAGTTCTCACGCGCAGGCCGAAATAAGGGAATACGCATTGGCAATAAAACAGCTAGTGGGACCTTTCATTCCAAACGTTATGAAAGTGTTGGGCTGGAACGAAAAAACATCTCAACATTAAAATATCTATTATTTATTTTATCGTTGAAAAATATATCTATCAGTGTAGATTGTTCTCAAGTTAGATAAAGGCAAATCAACCAACATGGAGGATTCTATGGACGGGCACAACATGACAAGCAACGAAAAAATTTCCGAGGCTCTTAGGCTTCTGGAACAGGCCGCAAAAGAAAAGAAAGAAGACATAAAAGGTTTGATAAACAACAAGTATCAGAGTCTTAAGGAAGTTCTCTCAGAAACGGCTGACAATGTTGCCGAATTGAAGAGAAAGGCTATCGAAGCGGCGAAAAAAGCCGGTGAAGCAACTTGGGAAAAAAGCAAGGATGCCGCGGAAGCAGTTGACGAACATGTTCACCAAAATCCCTGGTACTACATAGGCGGAGTTGCGGTATCAGCGCTTTTGCTAGGTTATATCTTGGGTAAAAAGAACAGCGATAAGTAGTTCTCTTTTACCATCTCGAGCGTAGGTGAGCGGTATTCCCCTCTACGCTCGGATTGTATATTTCCCAGTGCTTTTATTGGAGTTTTGTTCCTTGACTTCGGGTTTTCCCGTTTGTTTTTCAATATCAGCATAAAACAGCAATGGAGGCTAGTCCCAGATGAAAAAAATCCTAAAAAGCGCCATCACATCAGCAGTAGTCTGGGTGTTGAACAGAAGATTGCAACAAAGCATAGAACTTGCCCGCATAGAAGCTGCTCGCAAAATAATCTCCGGGGCGGAAGAAGTAAGAGAATGGACAAGGCTTGCGGTCCTCGTTATGATTATGTGCGCAATGATAGGAGCTGGTGCCGTGATGCTGATAATTGGAGTGTCCTTGTTCGTGGTATGGAAGGCAATGTACTCGGTCAACCCCTCCCTTTATGATCTTCTGGCATGGATACCACTGGGAATATGCATTGGTGGCTTGCTTTCATTAATTCCACCCTTTGTCTTCATATTTTTCCAACTGCTGTCCGAAAAAAACTGGATGAATGCACTAAAGAAAAATAAGATTTTCGGGGGATTGATTTGTGAAGTTTTGGAAGATGCTAGACTCAGATCTGAAAAAAGATAATACGAGATTTCCTCCTAAATATAATGATAGAGCGCGACGAATTATATCCGTTACTTTTTGACCCCATATACACCAAAAATGTATGGGGTGGCGATATGCTCAAATCGCACTTTGGAAGGAAAACCGGCGACGAAGACTCCCCCGTCGGAGAGTCTTGGGAGATATCCGACAGAGACAATGCCGTCAGCTTAGTTTCGAACGGTCCCCTGAAAGGGAAAAATCTCCGAGAGCTTGTGAGATACTACAACAAGTCCCTCGTGGGAGATAAATTTGACGGTGGAAAATTCCCTCTTCTTATAAAGCTCATAGATACAGGTAAGCGACTTTCGCTCCAAGTACACCCTGACGAAGATGCTTGCAAGAGACTAGAGGGAGCTGAACCTAAGACCGAGATGTGGTACGTAATAGCTGCTAAACCCGAAGCGAAAATATTCGCCGGATTGCGCTCTAACTGTACACAACGTCAATTCATATCCAACATAAACTCGAGCGAAATAGAGAATTGCCTTCAATCATTTTCATCCAGGCCGGGAGACGCCTATTTCATAAATGCAGGCAGGGTGCATGCGATAGGAGGGGGTAATCTCTTATTGGAAATACAGCAGAACAGCGATACGACCTATAGGATAAGCGATTGGGGTCGCGTAAATGCCGATGGCAAATCAAGGGAACTGCACGTAAAAGAAGCTCTCGATTGCATCAGCTTTACAGATAGGATTTCACCAAGGATTCCCGGAGCTTCTGGAAATTCGGACTACAACAGAAAATTTCCTCTCATAAACAGGTGCCCGTTCTTCAAGGTTGATGAACTTATGATCGTTGAGACCTGGATGGATTCCACGGATAGAAACAGTTTCCACGCGATAACAGCCATAAATTGCGTTATAAGAGTAGGCAATGACTTGAGACATATCGATCTAGAGCCTGGAAGAACATGCCTAATCCCTGCATGTTTCGGGAAATACCGGATAAGTTCGGAATTACAAGACAGGGAAGCAATAGTCCTAAAATCTTCCATTTAGGCTATTCAACAATCTTCCTTTCACTTTGAAATAAAGTCGAAAGCCTCCCTCTCAATGATAAGAAAAGTATTTCCGCCATAATACGAATGTGCAACACAATTATTTTAACAGAGTCCTTTATTTTACTGAAACGGGACTTTCTTCCAGATAGATATATGGTGCTCGAACTAAATGTATTTAATTTATATCCGTTCCTTAATGCCAAAACCAAGGTCTCAGTCTCAAATCCAAAGCCGGTAGATTTTATTTCGAAGCGCCTGAAAAAATCTAGTGGATAAATCCTCAGTCCGTTTTGAGTGTCATAAACCTTCACTCCTGTTTCAAGCTGGATCAACGCCGACGAAACCACACGTCCTATCCTGCTCGAAAGTGGAGCTGGATCTACGCCATTGGAAAAATCGCGCGATCCGCTTATGATTAAGTTCTGGTCATTAAGACTGTCACACAGTTCAAGGGCTTTCCTTATATCTTCCGCCGGATGCTGACCGTCGGAGTCGGCGGTCACTATAAAATGATTGCTGGTCACTGAAGTTTCCCTTAAAATTATATTCACCGCAGACATTATTGCGGATCCTTTGCCCAGCCTCCCATCGAGCCTTATCACTGAGACCCGGTCGCTGTTGGTTTCATAAGGAGGAACGGAGCAATCATCAACGACCATTATGTCGCAAGACACTCCTTCGAGCTCTTCTATTATTCCATTAAGTGTTGAACTCGAATCCTCGTGGAATGGAAAAATTAATGAAGGGTTGTTCTTTTGCGCACTTAGAAGCATTTTTTTTAAAAAACCTTACAAATCAAGTTTGAAAAAATCTTTTGTCGGCTCAAATTATAAAATCAAATTTGAAAAAATCAAAGGAGTCTCTAAACATGAAGGAAAAGAATTTTTCAAGAATCGTACTCCTGATGATGGTATCGTGTATTCTAGCGCTAACTCAAATATCGGCCGGAGCCCAGACCCAGAGGAGAATATCGTCCGTAATAGTAAAGGCTGAATTTGCTCAAACAGCTGACATAAAGAGCCCCAACGTACCCTCTCTTGGATCTCCGGGAAAATGGATACAGATAAATATAGATTTTGCCACCGCTTTAATTAATAGTCCGCTTGGAAAAAACTACTTTGAGTGGCTTGACAACGTAAGGGTAGAAACTGAGATCATACTTCCAACGGGACATCCGCAAAAACAGTACGCTCTCCTCATGGGAAAAGCCGACTACTGGTCCTTTGCACTGGACGGCAAAGAACATCATTTGGTAATGTTCGTGCCACCTGATATACTGAAAAGATGGGCACCCTCCCAAAAATTTTCCAGTTCGGACATAAAGAAGCTAGAAATAAAGGTTTCATTTAAACAGAATGACGCATTGATAGCTTTGGGTTTCCAGACTCCCAAGGAAAGAACAGAGCTGGAGGTTGCGAGACGATTTGAAAGCGTCGGACTGAATACCTCTATTGACAGAGTCAGGAATGCGGTGTACAGCGTCGACAGAACACCTTGGGCTCCGTTGAACTTTGATTACTATGAGTTGTTGAAGACGTCTAAGTCCGAGGAATAACCCAAAACCACCATAACACTAAAACAATGGCAAAAAACGATTATCTTCTTGCGATTGACATAGGCAGTGAAAGCCTTAAAGTTGCTGAATTTAGCTATCCCCCTACAGGGAAGCTTGTCCTTGAAAAGTTCATTTTCAAGGACTTAGGTGACGAATTAAAGGAAGAAGAGATTCTGCCTGCAATCAAAGAAGCTCTGAAAAGTGTATTCGAGGAAAATAAATTCTCTGCGAAAAGGGTAAATGTTTCCCTGACTGGACAATCAACCTTCATACGTTTTGCCAAATTACCGCCGATCGGAGGACAAGAAGATAGAGTAAGGCAGGTGGTCGAGTTCGAGGCGAAACAAAACGTGCCGTCCCCTATCAACGAAGTCGTTTGGGATTACCAGCTGATAAGCGAGGCCGGAACCGACTCCGAAATAGAGGTTATGTTTGTAGTCGCAAAAAATGACTTTATAGAGGACATAACTACAGTTTTGGAGAGCTTTTCCTTGCAGACGAATGTCGTGGACATAGCCCCGATATCCTGCTACAATTCAGCAAGGGCAAACGAGATAGGCGGTCAAGACTGCGTAATGCTCTTGAATATAGGTTCCAGATGCTCCTCTCTTGTTTTCATAGACAGCGGAAGATTCTTCGTTAGGACTATTCCAATAGCTGGGCAAAGCATAACCCAACAGATCAGCAAAGAGTTCGGCATCCCTTTCAAAGATGCGGAAGAGCTGAAGAGAAAGCATGGTTTTGTTGCCCTAGGAGGGGCCTATGAGGAACCTGATTCAGAGGTTGCCGCAACGATATCAAAGATCGTGCGCAATGTGATGACAAGGCTACACGGAGAAATCAACCGTTCAATAAATGTTTATCGCTCCCAACAAAAAGGCAATAAGCCATCGAAGATATATCTAGCGGGCGGCAGTTCGGTGATGGCTTTTACTCCAAGATTTTTCCAGGAGAAACTCAAGATACCCTGCGAATATTTCAACGCTTTCCAAGTCGTTTCCCTTTCGGATTCGATAGACAGGGAAAAACTTGCGGAAGTCGCACACATGTTTTCCGAGGTTATAGGCTTGGGCTTGAGAAATCTTACAGTATGCCCGATAGAAATATCGCTCATTCCACAGAAGGTGAAAAATCAGCATGAGATAAAAAAGAAATCTCCATATTTCTACGGAAGCGCGGCATCGCTAGTCATATGTTCCGCTCTCATATTCTCCGCACTGAAGATGCAGGCAAAAAGAGATGACAAACTTTCGAGCTTGGGAAAAGAAGAAATGGAAAAGACCGAAAAACTGCAAAATGAAATACGAGTGGTATTTGGGAAGATGAACAATGCGAGAGTCGCCTACGAAACAGCCACAAAAAAGCTTTCACAAAGATCAAATTGGCCAAATCTTCTTAACGATCTTCAAGCAAGCCTTCCAGACAACCTCTGGCTTATAAAAGTATCAAAGGGAAGCGCGCCTGACACAGGAGAAACTTCAGTAACTGATTCGACAGACTCCTCACGACCAGCATTCCCTTTCTTAAAAAGACCGACTGCCGTCGCAAGCACCACTCAAACCGTCGGAGGAAGGCTGGAATGGCTGGAAATTGAGGGTTATTTCATTGGCAAGACACAAAAGGAGATAGATGATCTGAAACAGGCTCTTTCTTCGACCAATTCCTTCGGCTGCGATAAGGAAAAAATTGTTGACAATCTGAGAACTCTTTCGTTTAACCCGGCGAGAGGGGATGAGGCTATTTCAAGTTTTAAACTTGGCATTAAACTTAAAAATCCTTTTGACATGTGATATAATGAAAGATTTCTTCAAAAAAAATATTGTCTTGGTCGTTATCCTGGCGATTTCTCTGCTATTCTCCTTATCTCTAGCATTCTTCGCTTTCACGGAATGGAGAAAATTAAAAGGCTACCAGGTTAATTTAGTTGAGTTGCGTGCGAAGATAGAGAAACTCAACGAGGAAAGACCGTATCCGCTTCAGGAAAATCTGACCAATATAAAAAATGACACAGCAATCCTTTTAGAAAAGTTGACCGAGATAAATAGGCTTTTCGGACGTCCTTACGAAAACGCCCTCAAGGAGTTCATGAAGACGCTCGCAAAAGAAGAGGAAGAGCATAATTACCTGACTTCCTTGAAGGAGTGGGAAGATTTCTTCAAGAAAAATTACAAGAAAAATGAGTCCGCGGAAAAACTGCTGTCAGATTTCCTGTCAAAGAAGGGTTCGCCGGAAAAGGTACAAGAAGCCAAGAAGGCGTTCATCGAAGTGGCTCGTAAGAGAAGTGTTGAGGACATAAATGACTCCACCGTAAATGGCATGATACTGGAATCTTTGTCTATACCAAGGAACTTGAGTCCAGATGCGTGCAAAGTTTACACTCAGAACATGGAGATTGCCCTGTTCGACTTTGCCAAATCTGACAAGTTCGGCAGCGTTATTTCAATAGATGAAAAGAGCAGAATCTTCAAGGTCTACGAAGATTCTGAAAAACTGCCCCCCGCCGATTTCATACCACACATAATAAAACATTACAAGCTCCTAGAAGATCTTCTTTACAGAATGAAGGCTTCGGGTGTTGAAACAGTATCAAACATACAAAAGCTTAACGGACTTGAAGGAATTAAGGACGGTCAATATCTGATATTCACCTACAAACTTGACTTCTCTGGAACGTCCGAGTCGGCGCGAAAAATGATAGAAAATCTACAGAAGGCGTTTGAAGACAATAGGATATATGTGATCAGATATTTCTCCCTAGTCAAGGCAGTGGACGAGGTCAAAAAAACTCCAGACAGCTCCGAAAAAAAGACAACCGGAGCAAAGAAAGGTCTTGGTCAGGAGTCTGAAAATATCGCTGACTCAAGCCTTTCTGAAGCAAAGATCATTCTGGGACTCAGCGACAAGGTAAACGTAGAGCTGAAATTCGATTATATCGTATATGTCGGCGATGAACAAAAAGCAAGGTAAATTAGGAGAAGACAAGTGTCATTTTTGAAAAAACAGTATGAAAAGATAATTCTGATGGTCTTCCTGCTGGTTTTCATTGTAACGCTGATACATCTTATCCTTATGATAAGACAATCGAGACAGGTAGATATAGATGACTTGCAAC
>CAZXAC010000105.1:0-8827 GCA_964638335.1 uncultured Lentisphaera sp.
GACAAAGATTATGCTGGCTTCATCTATCGCAGAAGCTATATCAGATGAAAAAAACAGATTTCTGCCACGCGCAGTCTTTACCACCTCATCGAGACCGGGCTCATATATTGGAAGTTCTCCCGAATTCCAAGCGGCTATTCTCTTTTTGTCTATATCAACGACTCTGACTTTGTATTCGGGACATTTGGCCGCTATTACTGCCATCGTCGGACCTCCGACGTATCCGGCACCTATGCAAAGTATGTTTTTATCCTTGCCGCCCTTTTTCATCAGATTCGACTCCGTTTGTGTTGTTTTGATACGAATGGAAACCAGCCCTTATGATAACATCTGGAAACTGATTTTCAAGATATCGAAGGTGCCGATTCAGGGCGTTCGATTTTAAAGACGGCTTTATTTTGAGATTTGAAGATTTATCTTATCCTCATTTCAATGCGGCTCGGTATAAATACAAATATGGCATAAATGATGGCGGGGAAAAAATTGCTAAACCTCAGAAGCGATCTTGCGAAAATCGCAAATGATGTCCAGTTGGATTGCCGTATCGCCTTTCCCAAACTTGAATGGAGAGACGGTTTGGCAATAAGGACTCCGAATTGGCTCGGGGATGCGGCGATGTGTCTGCCTGCGATAAAATTGCTACGTTCAGTAGTCCCCAAGGATTGTGCGATATTCGCAGTTACAATTCCGTCCCTGTCCCCGCTTTTCGAGTCAGTCGAATGCATAGACAGAGTGCTTGTGCTGCCTGGTCCGCATAAACTTTGGCGCAGGAGCGATATCATCAGGCTCAGGAGAAGCAACTGCGGGGCCGCAATACTGTTAAATAATTCACTGAGGGACGCTTCTTTTTTCCGTGTTGCAATGCCTCTCCGAAGGATATATGGAGCGTCGGCAAGAGGGCGCTCGCTTTTCTTCACGAAATCATTTGAATTTCCGCAGGATGGACTCCTGTCAAAAGAACATCATCACGCTTCGAGATACCTTTCGATGGCCTATTCTTTGGGAGCCAAAACTTGGGACGCTTCATTTCCGTTGATCAAGGATATCAAGGAACCTGAGATCACTCCGAGAGAAATTATTCAAGCATCCGAAATGGAGAATATCCTAGCTGTTGCTCCGGGCGCGGCATACGGTCCGGCAAAAAAATGGCCAGTCGCGAATTTCGCGAAAATATGTGATTGGTGGATAAATGAAAACAACGGAAGCGTAGTGATTCTTGGTGCGCAAAATGAGAAACGGTCGGCAGAGGAACTTGGAGTGAAACTTAAGTCCAAGAAGCTTGTCGACCTCGCTGGAAAGACGGACATTCCTGACCTAATAAAAATTCTTAAAAAGTCATCATTTTGTGTGTCGAATGATAGTGGGATAATGCATCTCTCCGCAGCCGTAGGCGGAGCAGGTTTGGCAATTTTTGGATCCACAAATCCTTTTGCCACCGGTCCTTTATCGGGAAAATGGTCAATACTGTATTCTGAAGAAAAATGCTCGCCGTGCCTCAAAAGGGAATGCAGATTTTCGCACTACAACTGCCTAAAAAATATCGAGCCTAGAGACGTAATATTGGCAATATCCGAAACGAAAGAGAAATCAGTCTTGTCCTAAAATAAAGTTGATTAATCTGTTTGAGGTCTTTCCTTTCGGTATCCCAACATATCCCAAAGGGCGAACGTGAATGGAATCATTAGGGGCAGAAATGATTTTTTTTGTTTTGGGCGGATCTCTGGATAAATTTCTTCCAATTATTTAACACGAAACATGCGGAAATCGCAAAACAAAGAAATCGAATTGCAGATAGCTAATACTGAGTTGCGTTCAAAGAGATAGTAAACCCGCCTAGGCGGGTAAAGATTGCGAAATATTCAGACGCGGAACTGGGATGCGGAATTCCGCCGCCACTGAGGGCAACGGCGGGATTTCGCGACACAGAAGCCGCGCTGAATAGACCCGACCGCTTAGACCGCATATTTCGAAATACGGGCGCTATTCGCTGTCTACTTCTGTTGAAAGGATATTTTGAAGGATTAAATTACCGGCTTTAAGATTAGACGCTCAACAGGAAGATTACCCAAAAATATGTTTTCCATTTTTGAAAAATTTAAGATACGCGGCATTAGGAAGAGACTGGAGGAGTTTCGGAGACACCTTAAGAATATCCTACATGAAAATGACGATATGATTTTAAAGTCCGCGAAGGAAAAAGCCGAGGCAATACTTGTGGAGGCTGAAGCTCTGGACCCTTCCAAAGATTTCATGTCCGCGGAAAAATTTCTGGAAAGAGCTCCTTTGAGGGTAGCGAAAATACTGCCATCGCGCAGATTTCCCGTTATGAGGGAATACGCGGACATATTGGCGGTGGCGTTTGCGGTCGCATTCGGCATAAGAGCATTATACCTTCAGCCTTTCAAGATACCGACAAGCAGTATGCAACCCACTTTGTTTGGAATACACTTCATAGCGGAAAATAAGATACTTTCAAAACTGCGCCAACCTTTTAAATATATCTTTTTTTCAGCAAGAGACGCTGAATTGAAAATCGTCAGAGGCGGTTATCTAGACCCCAATTCCATCCGATACAACAGCCTGAACCCGCTTTTGGACAGTACTTCCTTCTCTATCGGCGGAATCGAGTACGACATGCCAGGCTCGGAGAGACAAGTCATCGTTGACTATTTGAGGCGAAAGACCGAATTTGAAGAGGGTGAACTAGTCTGCAAAGGGTGGCTTTCTCTGGGAGATCATCTTTTTGTCGACAGGTTCACAGGTCATTTTAGAGAGCCAAAAAGGGGCGATGTAATTGTTTTTCTTACCGACGGTCTTAACACCCCGAGTGGTCCGTATTACATAAAAAGGCTAATCGGAATGCCGGGAGACACATTAAAGATAATTGATCGTACTGTATTTGTAAAAACTAAAAACAGCTCGAGATTCGTTCCAATAACAGATTTTGGAATCAAGAATATAAACAAGATATACGAATTGAAAGGCGGATATCATGGACATATCGCCTCGGGTCTTCTCGCCGACGAAATGGAGTTCTATGTCCCGGAGGGGCATTATTTCATGCTCGGGGACAATAGTGCGAACAGTTGCGACAGCCGCGAATGGGGCGTTGTGCCAAGAAAAAACATAATAGGAAGGGCATTCCTTGTCTTTTGGCCGTTCTCGAGACGTTGGGGTATACCTGATAGAGCTGAACCTCTTCCATTTCATACTTTCTCAGTAGATCATCCAATGGAATATCAATAAAATGGATGCCGGTCTAAGATTACTCATAGCCGCCTTGTTGGACATAATTTTTGGAGACCCACGATTCATTCCTCATCCCGTCAGAATTTTAGGGGCTTACATAAAATTTTGCGAAAATCGCATCAGAAAGATTTTTCCCAAACATGAATTCATCTCCGGGGCCATTACAGGAATATCAACGGTGATCATAGGATATGGAATGGTATTTTTCAGCATTAAAATAGCAGGAATGATTGGGAAATACGCCGCCCAAATTGTCGAGATATTGTGGATATATCTGGCTATTTCCGCTGGTGACTTGGATAAGTCTGTCATGAACGTTTTGAATGCTCTGAAGAAAGGCGATATTAAATCAGCCAGAAAAAAACTTTCCCTCATTGTTGGAAGAGATACTGAGAATTTGGACTCTCCCGAAATTTCTAGAGCGGCTGTTGAGACGACGGCTGAAAGTCTAGTAGATGGAATAATAAGCCCTCTGTTCTTCCTCCTCCTTGGAGGTGCTCCTCTGATGTGGGCGTTCAAGGCCGCCAGCACTTGCGACTCGATGATAGGGTACAACGACGAGAAATACAAATTCTTTGGTCGCTTCTCAGCACGATTCGACGATCTGCTGAATTTCATCCCGGCTCGGCTCTCAATCCCTATAATATTCATCTCTTCCATGCTTTTGAGAATTTTATTTTGTCCTATCCGCCCCATAAATTGCCTCAAGATATGTCTACGGGATATGCGTAAACACGCCAGTCCAAACGCCGGGATTCCAGAGGCGGCATTCGCCGGAGCTCTTGCGGTCAGATTGGGAGGATTAAACTATTATTCCGGAGAGAGGCATTGCTTGCCTATTATGGGCGAGGAGGGCGTTCCGGCTTCAATCTGCGACATATCTAACGCCTTGAAATTGATGTGGACAAGCTCTCTGATTTTTATTGCGGCGCTTTTTATTTTCTACAAAATTTCCAAACATGGGTCAATTTTATCCCTGATTTTGGCGCAAGTGGGTTAATTTTTTTTAAAATGGTGCTATATTTGGGGACGTTTTTATATCAAAATCAGGGTTTTCCCCAATGCCGCTTTACAAGTACAAGGTCTCGGATGGAAATGGAGCAGTGAAAGAACTGTTCATAGACGGTGATTCACATCAGGATTCTATGCAGAGACTCAGACAAAGGGGCTTCGTGCCTCTCGAGTTTTACGGAGAGAAGAGCCCTGACGACAAAGGTGTTGGTTTTGCCGTGCTCAAGAAGGGCTTTGATGTGTGTGAATTTACAAACCTTCTTGTTCCTCTTATATCAGCCCACATACCTCTCGAGAAAGCCTTAGGCATACTTTCTCAGGCGGCGCCGAACGATGATTTCGCCCAAACCGTGAACCGAATAAGAAAAGGTCTTCATGAGGGCAAAAAATTCTCCGCACTTGTGAGAGATTCAGGTTCGGCGTTTCCCAAAATATATTCAAATCTTATAGAGGCAGGTGAAGAGACAGGTTCCATGATTGAAGTTTCCAAGGAACTCAGAAGATATCTCAACGAAAGAAGAGAAACGAGAAATTTTCTCGTAACCAGCTCTATATATCCGGCGTTCGTAATAAGCGTTGTTGGCGTTGTGGTAATACTGCTCTTTACAGTTTTCATTCCAAAATTTTCAAAACTATTTGTCGAGATGAACAAGCCGATGCCTTTCCTTACTAACTGCGTATTCCTCGTAAGCAGAATCCTCACCGGATATTGGTGGATATGGACAATCCTGTTTATATTAATCCTGTCGTTAATTTCTTATATGAGTAAGACCGGTAAATTGCGCGCATTATGGGATGAATATTCAATCAAGGTCCCGATATTCGGAAAACTTATAATAATGGCTGAGATTGGACGGTTCGTGAGAACTCTGGCAGTCTTGATCGGAAACCATGTAAACGTGTTGAACAGCGTGTCAATATCCGTAAACGTGATAGGAAATTCGCTAATCTTCAAGTCTTTCTCACTTGTGACCACAGATCTGAAAGGAGGCAAAAAACTGTCATCTGCGCTTTCCAGAAGCGAGTTCATGCCAAAAACCGCCCTCCAGATGCTCGCCGTCGGAGAGGAATCAGGAACTTTGGGTGAAATGCTGGAGCAGATAGCATCAGCATCCGAAGAACAGCTCAGAAACAATGTAAAAAGACTTCTCGCCCTCTTCGAACCAGCCGTAATACTTGCCTTGGCGGGAATAATAGTTATAGTTGTGCTGGCTATAATTCTGGCTATATTGGAACTTCAAAATATATAGGAGATTCGCAAAAATGAAAAAAAACATGACCAAGAGAAAGATCAAAATAAAAGCATTCACCCTTATGGAAATGGCAATAGTGGTAGCAGTGATAGCAATGCTTGGAACAATTATAACCCCGCTCTACTTCAGACACCTTAAGAAGGCAAGGATAAATACCGCTAAGACACAGGTGATGATGTTACAGCAGGCTATACTGGATTATCGTATAGACAATGCGAAAATCCCAAACTCCCTAGAAGATCTTGTTCGTAACCCAGGAGAAGAAGGCTGGGACGGACCTTATCTTAGCGGCTCCCTACCGAAAGACCCCTGGGGAAACCAATATCTATTGATGGTACCAGGGAGAAATTCTGAATTCGAGATAGTCAGCTACGGAGAAGATGCGCAGCCAGGAGGAACCGGAGAGTCCGAAGACATAAGCAGTTGGAACTGAATATAGATGAGCATTAGAGATAAAGCGCCCAAATATCTCTGCTCCCTCGGAAATCGAAGGCGATCGTACACGCTGATGGAACTTACAATAGCGCTGGCGGTGGCCGCCCTACTTACAGGGCTCGTTGTGTCAAGAATTTCAAAGACTCCTGTCTTCGCGACAGCAGAGAAAATCTCAAGTTCACTGCAAGGACTTTTTTCCAGCGCATCATTCATGTCCCAATCCTCAAACAAAGTTGTAGAGTTGGCTTTCAACAAGGACACCTTATCCTTCGATATCATCCAAGAAGATACATCTAGTCCGTTTTTAGGAGATATGATGAGTGAAAAATTCCCAGAGGGGCTTGAGATAACTTTTGAGGTAGAGGAACCGATCTTTCGCTTCTACCCAGATGGAACGGCATCTGGGCCTCCTTTTTCAATCGAAGCGGAAAAATACAAAATGGACTTTAGAGTTTCATCGTTGACCGGAATATTGTTGCTGGATATGAAAAAGAAATAAAAGGCTTTTTATGATATCAAACTTACATGGACGGAAATCGCTGGAGAAAAGTCTCAACAACTGTGGAAAGCTGATTTTTATCCGATATACTTTAATAGAGGTGGTTATAGCTTCCGCGATAATGGCCCTCGCATTCACCGCCATACTTGGAATATCCATATCATCATCGGCAAGAATCGTTAAATCACGCAAAGAATGGTCCAACGCGCACATGGTCGCACAGGCAACTGAATATTTTCTCCTAGCTGGTAAAAGCGGAGAAGAAATCCCCGAACAGTTTTTTCCATACGAAAAATGCCGGGCATCCATGCAGATAACGGAACCAGAGTCCCTCCCGGACGGGGTCGAGGCAAATAGGGGAGCGTGGAAGCTCGCTACATGCATTATAACAGTCCAAGGTCCGGAAGACGGCGAAACTTCAAGCATCAAAGTTGATAAAATATTGAAGGATGCCGACCTATGAGAAAATATTTCACTCTCCTTGAAGTCATACTCGCCACAACAATATTGGCTATGATGGTGGCCGCTGTCGCCCTGGGAATGAATGGCATATTCGGCTCATGGAACAGGATAACCAGAGCAAATGATAAATTGGAGCGGCTCCTCCTAATGGATAGAATTGTTGATTCCACATTCAGAAACGCAATCCCTTTCACATGGAAGGATGAGACACGGAAAGACCGCTTCGTATTCAAAGGAGACGATTCTGAACTGATAGTCTCATACATGCACAGGATAAACAACGCGGACGACGGTGGGATCAACTTCCTCAGACTTAAGCTCGATGGATCAAATCTCGTCGCGGAATATCGCAAAACTCCCATACTTTACTGGGACGACAACTATGACAACTGTACTCAGGAGATAATTCTAAAATCGGTCTCCGCAATCTCATTCCTATATGCCGACATGAAAAACGACGAACTCACATGGCTTGACGATTGGGATGAAGATGCCTCTGTAAATATCCCTTTGGCTATACAGATAAAGGTGGATTTTGAGGACGGTTCAAGCGATGTCTGGCTACGCAGAACCGCAGGCTCAGGATTCAGAGAAACTTTCGGTGTAAGAAAAAATAATTTATGACGGTCAAAATGCCAAAATCTAAAATTAAAAGTTATAAAATTCCCAAGGCGCCCCAAACTTATAACGCTACCCCTAGAAAAAATGAAAAAGGCAGCGCTCTCATAGTTGTACTTGCATTGATCGCCCTGGCTTCAGTCCTCGCCGCATCTTCGGTCGCAACGTCGAGAAAATCAAGGCACTTGACAGCAAGCATAGCGCAAAAAACATATTCCGCATATTTTTCAGAAGGTGCCGCCGCAAGAATACAATGGCTGATATTAAATGACAGAAATATGTTTCCGGAAAGATCCCTTGGCGGCGAAAGACTTGATATGGAAAAGGAAAGATATAACGCCGACGGTACCATTAGGGAAATGGACTACTATGGCGTAGCGATTAAATACAGAATACTCGATGCCGCATCGGGGATAGATATTTCTGGCTCAGGGAATCAGGCGAGAAAAAATCTTGAAACATTGAAGCCCTCTGATGACGATCAAGAAAAAGCCGATAGATACAGAATCTTTATGAACAGATTTGAAGATTATATCGACGCTAATGACTTGATTAGAATCGATGGAATGGAATTCGAGGAATACAGAGATATCGGCATATACCCGCTCCCAAGAAACAACCAAATGGAATTCAAAGAGGAAATTCTCCTTATACCGGGCTCTACGGAATTTTTTGGCGCTGACGCCGGCGGAAAATTGTCAGGCGTCAGAACCATCGCTCCAAAGGGAATGCCAAAAATCCCCGGACAGACAAGCTTCTTCAACGCATCGAAGGATATGGTGATGTCCTACACAGGAATGGAAAGCGAAGATGCGGATTTGGTTCTAGAGGCAAGAGAAGAATGGTTCTCAACTGGAAGACAGTTGTCCGATTCTTTGGAGCCCGGTAAATACACAATGCTCAAAAGCAAGTTCTCCTTTAATGAGTCAGGCGTGTATTCGATCGAAATTGACAGTTCTCCAAACGCTGACAGAGCCGGCAAAAAACTCTTCCTCGCGGTGAGAATTGCCAATCAAATATCAAATCCGGGAATAAGATACTACGAGTGGATGTCTTATTGAATGCCAGAATAAGATCAGCCTTATCCGAATCTGTGTTGGGGAGAATCACTGGCAAACCAAGTTTTTCAAGGCTGACCTGCGCATATTTGTTGGACAGTTGCCAATAGAGGTTTCGTACTGATAATTTGTCTTTAAATTAATTTCTCTCGAGGACGTTTTTGTCCTCTTTTGTTTTAATACTGAGTTGCGTTCAAAGAGATAGTAAACCCGCCTGGTCGGGTAAAGATTGCGAAATATTC
>CAZXAC010000106.1:0-8812 GCA_964638335.1 uncultured Lentisphaera sp.
TGGCACCATCGCCTTGATTTCTCGCATCTAAGCCGCACTGGTCAAACGCAAAATGCAGGATAATTCGAGCGTTGGCGAAGAAAACGATCTGCAGTCCGTTCCTCCGCCAACGAAGCATCTCCCTTTAAGGCCCAAGTTAAAAGATTGACCTTCTGATAAAAATTAGCAGATTCTATTTTTTTGATTTTTTTCCCATTGACTGATAAGAATCAAGTCCTGCTATAAGCTTCGATTTCTTTTCTTTTGTAAGTTTTGAGTTGTTTACCCATGCCTTTGCAGCAGGGAGATCTTTTAAACTCCAGCCGTTAAGCACAGCTTGCAGGGCGCGCATTTTAGTCTTAACACTGTCTTCTGGTATTTCCATAATCCATTCCAAGGTCGCTTTTGGGTCTTTCACGCTTCGACGCATTGAAAAAGACACTATCGTTTCGTCGCGACTCTCGCCTTCTGGAAGAGAAAGAACCCACTTTGCCGCCTCTTCAGGATCATCCTTATCCAGCCATTCGTTTGCGATACTTGAAAAAACCCTGGAGTCGGCCTCAGGCAGTTTCTCTGCCCATTTCGAAGCCGCGACAGGATCATCCTGGGCCATCTTTCTTGCAGTTTTGCTCAAATCTATCATAGTTCTATTCTTTTTATCCTTAATCTTTAAAAAATCATCTTTCTCCTTGGCTTTATCAGGCTCTGCTTCAGATGAATTATTTTTTTTCCTTATTATAACTATGCCAGACTTATCGATTTGAAAGTCCAAGTTTGCTGACCCACATATATACTTAATGGCTTCCCTGAGCGGGACATTTTCAAGCGTCATTGTGATAGTTTTATCCTTCAACTCATCAGGAGTCAATTCCAATATTATGTTCACCCCCTTCTTTTCCGGATCAAGTTCCTTTGATTTATGCCTCAAAAAATCTACTGCGCTAGCAAAAGACACATCTTCAAATTGAATGAGGTCAATTATAATGCTGGTCAGCTTATCTTGGATCTGCTTCGTATCTTGAACAGCTTTTGCCTCCTCGTCGGCAGGTTTTTTGGTGATTCCTTGCGCTCCAGTAAGAGATGCCGCAGCTAGCAATGCCATCGTGATCACTCCAAGAACTGTCGAGTTTTTTAGTTTCCCTCCCAGCTTTCCGATCTGCTCGATTCTGCTCTTCATATGTATCCCTCCCTCCATTATTCCCGCTGTCTCGGGGAGAAAGCGGGGTTTGTTGAACTTTCCTAAAAGTTTTATTACGGTCTCTCCGTATGATATTTTTTTATCGTATCCTTCGCATTCCAAAACTATCATATCGCAGATCTGTTCCCTATCCGAGCGCATCAGGCTGAAGGCAATCCATATAAAGGGGTTGAACCAATGGAATGCCTGCAGGAACGCCATCAACCAGTTCATTGCGATATCACATCTTTTGACATGAGCGAGTTCATGAAGCATGATGTGTTTGATTTCCACGTGCGAGAATTCCTCGATAACTCTTTGCGGAATTGCCATGACGGGCCGAAGAAATCCAACAATCATCGGAGTTTCCACTCCAGGAGATGAAACAAGCCCGACAGGAAGACGAACGCCCATATCCTCCTTGCAATCCTCAAGTAATTCCAAAAGCGCACTATCAGTTACAAGTCGCCTCCTTTTCAGGCGAGAAAGAGCTCTGTGGTTTAAGTAAAGAACGTAACTTATAATTCCAAGTGCGGGAAAAGCCCAGATTGAAAACAGACAAAGCGTAATCAGCTCGGATTTGGAAAGCGATGATGTCAGCAATGGAGCAGATGGCAACGCAATTATTTCACTGGACGCAATCTGTGAGTCAAATTTCTGAATCAACAACGGATCACTTACAGCAAGCGATCTCTGTATCTCTTCCCTGTTTTTAAAAGTTGACCATATATTGTCCATGCTCAGCACTGATCCCGGTTTCCACGGCAGAAGCAGTTGGACTACCAACAAGATCCATAGCGCATATCTCCATCTCACAGAAATGCGTTTGGAGAAGATTGCGCGCACTGCTAATATCACCAGGACAAGAATCGAAGTCCTGATGGAACTGTAAATCAACCAGTTCGAGAATAAACTTAGACTTGAAAGTATTTCTTGCATATTTCAATCCTCATTTTTTGAAGAGTCGCTTAGTTTTAATATGCGGGACAGTTCATCGAGTTCTTCGTTCGAGAGTTTCTTACTCTCAACAAATTGCGCAACCATAGGAGCAAGAGAACCTCCAAAAAGCCGATCTAGCAACGATTGAGTTTCCCTGATAACAGAACTCTTCTCTTTTATAAGAGGGCTATACAAATAGGTCCTACCTTCGCTCTTGTATCCAACAGCTCCCTTTTTGACGAGACGCGCTATCAGAGTTTTTACAGTTTTAGGGTGCCATTCTGTTTCGCGAAGTTCGCATATAATCTCTTGAGCAGTCATCGGGTTCCGCTTCCAAAGAACCTTCATGACTTCCCATTCAGCTTCTGAAATGTTTGGTACTTTTTTCATATTGAAATTCCTATGTCTACCCACAAATATGACTACTAATGTAATCCTTCTTTTTGATTAGACTACACTTGTAATTTATCTTTGCAAATTGAAATCCTAAAAAAATCTAGAAGAAATATCGGGTAGGATGCAGGAACGATTCCGTCCCCCTGAAAACGGAGGACGGAATTGTTTGTAATATTAGATTGCGGTCTTGCCGCTTATCACGCCGTGCTGTTTGAACTGTCTTGTCGCGGCAAATTCGCCGAGTCTGTGTCCGACCATGTTTTCCGTAACATAGACGTTCAAGAAATTCTTTCCGTTGTGGACGTTGAAAGTATGCCCAACGAAGTCTGGGATGATCATAGATCTTCTTGACCAGGTCTTGATGGGTTTCTTCAATCCGCTTTTGTTCATCTTCTCGACTTTCTCGATCAGATGTCCGTCCACGAAGGGTCCTTTTTTTACAGATCTTGACATTATTTCTTCCTCCGTTCGACGATGAATTTATTTGTAATGTTCTTTCTTTTTCTTGTCTTCTGTCCCTTTACATGTCCCCACGGGCTCTGCAGGTGTTGTCTTCCGCCGCCGCTCTTGCTTCTGCCTTCACCACCGCCGTTAGGATGGTCGACAGGGTTCATGGCCATTCCTCTTACGGTGGGTCTTATTCCGAGGTATCTTTTTCTTCCGGCCTTGCCTAGTTTAACGTTCATATGGTCGAGATTTCCAACCTGTCCGATGGTTGCCCTGCAATCCACGAGAACTTTTCTGATTTCGCCGCTTGGAAGTTTTACTTGCGCATATTCGCCTTCCTTGGAGCGGATCTGAGCCACCTGACCGGCAGATCTAACCAGCTTCCCGCCAGCGCCCGGTCTCAGTTCAATATTATGGATATCAACTCCTGGAGGGATGTCCTGTATTTTCAGGGCATTTCCTGGCTTGATTTCGGAATCTTTTCCGCTCATCACCTTAGCTCCGACGGTGAGGCCTACCGGAGCGAGTATATATCTCTTCTCTCCGTCGAGGTAGTGCAACAGTGCGATGTTCGCGCTTCTGTTCGGATCATACTCTATTGAGTGGACGATCGCTGGCACGCCTTCCTTGTCTCTTTTGAAGTCTATGATGCGGATGCGTCTTCTGACTCCTCCGCCCTTGTGTCTGCATGTTATTCTGCCGTAATTGTTTCTTCCGCCGGATGATCTTTTTGCAATAGTAAGTGATTTTTCAGGAGTTCCCTTGGTCAGCTCGGAAAAATCCGAGATCATCGTACCCCTTTGCCCTGCGGTGAGCGGTCTTATTGATTTTAGTCCCATTTTTACACCTCGTTATTTCAGAAGAAGTTTATTTCGCCCTTGACGAGAGTCACAACAGCCTTTTTAGAGTCGGGTCTTTTCCCCGCCTTGAGCATTCTTCCGGACCGTTTATTTTTTCCCTCGACATTGATTGTGTTCACGGATTTCACTTTCACATCGTAAAGTTTTTCGATTGCGCTCTTGATTTCCACCTTAGTGGCATTCTTTCTGACCTTGAAGACATATTTCCCTTTGTCTTTAAGATCCGTACCCTTCTCGGTAACCAGAGCGGTTTCAATTATTTCATATGGACTTCTCATGTTTTCTCCTTTTCAAATTCTACTTATGAATGCTTGTGCAGATTCCTTATCAAAGAGAATCTTCTTTCTAAGAAGTATATCGTAAGTGCTTACGGACGACGGTGTATGCACTGTAACTTCGTTGAAATTTCTCAAAGACAGCGCTGTCTTTTCGGACATTTTCGCCGATATTATGAGAACGCTCTGTCCGGCTCCGACTTTTTTCAGGAAATCGGCGGCATCCTTGGTCTTTCCGCTTTCAATTTCAAGTTTTTCGCAAACTATCACGCTTTTTTCCTGCAGTCTTTCGCTGAAAGCTCTTTTCAACGCGAGCTTCATTACCTTCTTATTCATGCATTTTTTATAGTTGCGTTCTGGAAGAGGGCCGAATGTAACCGCCCCATGCCTCCAAAGCGGGCTCCTGATGGTACCGGCTCTTGCTCTTCCCATTCCTTTCTGCTTGAATGGTTTGCAGCCTCCACCAGTTATATTTGAGCGCGTCTTGGTTGATGCCGTTGGCCTGTGCTGCGACGCAAGAAACGCCACAACTGCATCATGTACGGCCTGTTCTCCTTTTACCAGTTCGACTTTCGAGTCTTCGATTGCGATAGAACCAGTCTTATCTCCGTTCTTATTAATTATATCAAGTTCCATGCTCATTTACTTCACCGCCTCCATTTTTGTTTTTTTCACCGCATTCTTTACGAGGAGGAATGTTCCGTTGGAGCCCGGCACGGCACCTTTTACGAAGAGCAGATTCTCATCAGCGGACACTTTTACTACCTTGAGATTTTGCACGGTGACTCGTTCGTTTCCGAGCTGTCCAGGCATTCTTTTGCCTTTGATTATGTTTCCCGGTTTTTCCTTACATCCGATTGATCCGGTTCTCCTGGTCCAAGCTCCACCATGGCTTGCGCGTCCACCGGCGAAATTCCACCTTTTTACGACGCCCTGGTATCCCTTTCCTTTGCTTGTTCCTACTACATCGACAAATTCTTCTTCTTTGAATATATCAGTTTTGATGGTATCTCCCGGCTTCAATTCTGATTCCGCATCAAGCCTCACTTCAAGTATTTCGCGGGGAGGATTTTCTTCCAACTTAGCCGCTTTGCAATGCCCCTTGACAGCCTTGCTTACGTTTTTCGCCTTTGCCGATCCGAAGCCTATTTGCACCGAGCAGTATCCGTGCTTTTTACCATTTTTGACCTCGAGGACGGGACATGGACCAGCCTGAAGAACGGTAACTGGGACTAGCGCCCCTTTCCCGTCATAGATCTGGGTCATTCCGATTTTCTTCGCGATGATTCCCTTTTTCATTTTTTCTCCCGGCACTTGTTCTTTGACAGAGGTGCCACTTTATTATTTAACGATTTAGCTATCTATGCATCTGCAAATTGCAGAAACATCAATCCTTGTTCATGCTCCGATCTTGAGAGATATGTCCACTCCGGCCGGCAGATTTATCCTTTTGAGTTCATCTACGGTCTTCGCCGTCGGGTTTATTATGTCTATCAGTCTTTTGTGCGTTCTTGCTTCGAACTGATCCATGGACTTTTTGTCCACATGAGGAGAGCGATGTACGCAAACTCTCTCTATCTTTGTCGGAAGTGGAATCGGCCCAGCGATAAGGGCTCCGGTTCTCTTGGCAGTCTTCACGATTTCGCCGACCGACTGGTCGAGGACCCTGTGGTCAAAGGATTGGATTTTAATTCTGATCTTCTGTTTTTGCTTTGGAGAATTTGTTGTTTTGGCCGCGCTCATATTTTTCATCCTTTTTCAGTTAGTTTTTTCTGTATTTCAGCTGGCACCGCCTCGAAATGAGAAGGTTCCATAGAGTATGAAGCCCTACCTCTGCTTATTGAACGCAAAGATGTGGAATATCCAAAAAGTTCTGATAATGGGATGTGAGCGAGGACCCTTGCTGAAGTTGCTTGAGTATCCACTTCTATGATCTGACCTCTGCGTCCTGTCGCGTCACCTATGATATCTCCGAGATTTTCATCCGGAGTCGTTATTTCAACCTTCATGATGGGCTCAAGGAGGGTCATGCCCGCTTTCCTGACGGCTTCCTTGAATGCCATGGATGCCGCTATTTTAAAGGCCATTTCTGAAGAGTCCACCGGGTGATGCGATCCATCTACAATATCCACGTTAAAATCTATTACAGGGAATCCGGCAAGCACTCCTGTTGTCGCAGCTTCTTTAAGTCCATTTTCAACGGCCCTTATGTATTCTTTGGGAATATTGCCACCAACGACCTTGTTTTCAATTGTAAAGCCATATCCTCTAGGTTTTGGCTGTATTTCAATTACCACGTGTCCATATTGACCTCTGCCGCCCGACTGTCTTACAAATTTAGTATTTGCCTCCGCGGCTCTGTTTATGGTCTCCCTATATGCCACCTGAGGTCTGCCCGTATCCGCATCCACTTTGAATTCCCTGAGAATTCTATCTGTGATTATTTCCAAGTGCAGTTCTCCCATTCCGGATATTATGGTCTGTCCTGTTTCGATATCGCTTTTTACCCTGAAAGTGGGATCTTCTTCGGAAAGGGCGTTCAACGCGTTATAGAGTTTGTCTCTTTCTGCAGAGGATTTAGGTTCGATTGCCATTGATATTACTGGTTCCGGGAAGCTCACTGCCTCGAGTATGATTGGATTTTTATCGCAGCATATTGTATCGCCTGTCGTAACGTTTTTCAGTCCCACCGCTGCGGCGATATCCCCGCAGAATATGCTCTCTCTCTCCTCTCTTTCGTTCGCATGCATCTGCAAAACTCTTCCGAGTCTTTCAGTTTTTCTCGTTCTTGGATTATACACTTGCATGCCTCTTTTGGCGTAGCCTGAGTATATCCTGAAAAATGTCAGTTTCCCTACGTATGGGTCGTCCATTATCTTAAAGGCCAACGCTGAGAAGGGTTTGTCGTCTCCGGCTGTCCTCTTGAGGGGCTTTTCCGTGTCGGGATCGGTTCCATGAACTTCCCAGACGTCAACTGGCGAAGGAAGATATTGGGTGACAGAATCGAGAAGAGGCTGGACTCCCTTGTATTTAAACGCGGTGCCGCAAAGCACCGGTACGATTTCACTGGACACTGTTTTTCTTCTAATTGCGTTGCTGAGTTTATCGATTGGAGGAATCTTGTCTTCAAGGAAATACAACATTATCTCTTCGTCCACTTCGGCGACAATTTCCACTATGTATTTTAGGCTTTCCTTCACCATCTCCGTCATTTCGGCCGGAACTTCCTGTTCAACCACATTCATTCCAAGTTCTTTATCATCAAAAATCAAGGCTTTGTTTCTCAAAACATCAATAACTCCCTTGAATTCCGCCTCTTTTCCTATGGGTATTTGAAGAGGAACAGCTGTCGCTCCAAGCTTCTTCCTTATGTCTTCCACGACCTTGTTGAAATCAGCTCCAACCCTGTCCATTTTATTTACAAAAGCTATTATTGGAACCTTGTACTTTTTTGATTGCCTCCATACCGTTTCAGACTGAGGCTGAACTCCTCCAACAGCGCAAAAGAGGGCAATTGCTCCGTCAAGGACCCTCAAAGATCGTTCTACTTCCGCAGTGAAGTCGACGTGTCCGGGCGTGTCAATTATGTTTATCCTGTGCCCCTTCCAAAAACATGTAGTTGCCGCAGAGGTTATTGTGATTCCACGCTCTTGCTCTTGAACCATCCAATCCATGGTCGCAGTTCCATTATGAACCTCGCCCATTTTATAATTTACGCCGGTATAATAGAGTATTCTTTCCGTAGTGGTCGTTTTTCCAGCGTCTATATGAGCCATGATACCAATATTGCGTACATTGGCAAGAGGAACAGGCCGGTCTTTCGCGTCAACGTATACTTTTTCTTCAGTCTGCATTTTACTATATCAATTTCCTATTTGCTTATCCTTACCACTTATAGTGTGCGAAAGCTTTGTTCGCCTGAGCCATCTTGTGGGTATCTTCCTTTTTCTTAACCGATGATCCGGTATTGTCAAAAGCATCAAGAAGTTCAGCGGCAAGCGCATTCCGCATTGACTGCCCCTTTCTGGACTTTGAATAATCCCTTATCCACCTCATCGCGATAGCTGTCTGCCTTTCAGGTTCTATTTCAACGGGAACCTGATATGTCGCTCCTCCAACTCTTCGGCTTTTGACCTCAAGCTTCGGTTTGACATTTTCGAGAGCCTGCATAAAGATTTCCAAAGGTTCCATATCCTTTTTCTTCTTGGCAACAGCCTCAAGAGCTCCGTAAACGATGTTCTGTGCAACGGATTTCTTGCCTCTCTGCATGACAGTATTGATCATTCGTCCGACTAGTTCGCTGTTGTATTTCACGTCAGGAACTATCTGCCGTTTTTCAGATTTGTGTCTTCTCATTTTTAACCTTCATGTTTTTATGCTTTCAACAAAAGCTGCCGGCGACCATTTAAGGAGCCGACAGCGGTTTTTTCAGCACGGAATTCGAGACGGATATTACTTCGCGGCCGTCTTTTCAACTTTCTTTCCGTATTTGGATCTACCCTGTTTTCTCTTCTCAACGCCAAGACTGTCAAGAGTTCCTCTGACGATGTGATATCTCACTCCGGGCAAATCGCGGACCCTGCCACCTCTGATCAAAACAACGGAGTGCTCTTGGAGATTATGCCCTTCTCCACCGATATAGGCAGTGACTTCTTCGCCGTTAGTAAGCCTTACCCTCGCGATTTTTCTGAGGGCTGAGTTTGGCTTTTTTGGCGTCCTAGTGGTCACCTGCAAACACA
>CAZXAC010000107.1:0-8744 GCA_964638335.1 uncultured Lentisphaera sp.
TCCCGACAGGGCTCAGATGGGCGCAGGCGGCGACTTTTCCCTCCATGGAAATAGGAATGCCCGTAATAGCCTTGAGGTAAATTCCCTCATAACCGCAATCCTTGTGAGGCCCCGTCACGCCTTCTTCGACTGCCACAAGACTTCTTACCGCACTGATCATCCTTACAGTTGCGGAAAATATCTTCGGGATATAACCCTTGTCGGCTAGTACCATCGCGGTATTCGCGAAACCGCATGCAGTGTCCCCGCCGGCAATCTTGCCATTGGATTTTGCGATTTTCGCAATTTTGCTCCACAGGAAACGCATGTCCCTTACTCCAAGGACAGAAAGAGCAAAGAGAACCATCTTAATATCACACATCATCAGCGCGTCATCACAGAGTTCCTTGCCACCGGTTGATTCTATTGAAAGAAGATCGCCACCGGCATCTGCCCCCTTGTCAAATAGCTCCAGCATCGAGTCAAGATATTTGCCACTCCTCATCGTAGGCGGACGCTCCATATCACGGCTGTCATTGGGGGTTAATCTTATTTCACTCCTCAATCCGTGCTTTTGGTAGTAATCCTCGCAAATATCATTCATGGCCTTCGTAATCTCCACGCCAATGAATGGGTCGTTCGTCATCTCAAGCAAGGTCTCAAATTCAAGCACAAGACCATTTGATTCAAGATGCAACGCCCTCTCAAGCGCGCCAGAAACAATCTCCTTGTACATCTTTACGATTTCTGGCAAAGTGTCCCTGCTTATCACCGTCGATTCAGGAACTGTAAAATTCAATTCCGGATATACCGTTCCACCGCCTATCACAAGACCTCTTCTAGTCTTTACAGGCCTCGGTGCTTTCCCGAAAATCAACCCATTCGCATCCTTCACAACCAGCTCTTTGAATTTCATCTTAGTATCTCCTATTTTAGTAAATTTATCGTCTTGATATACATTATTATACTACGATTAAATAGGATAAACTCAGCTTTTTGTGTATATTTTTGGTAATATTATGCAAAAAGATGGTAGCCCGCATAGTTCATGTAGAATTATTGGAAGGACGTCGAAATCCGCTGCTTAGCTGTGGATTGTCGCGACATGTTCTTGTAAAGGAGGGCGGGTTTTCCAACCCGCCTAACGACCAGCATTCTATACAAACGCGGCGATAAGCGATTACAAAGTAGAACACGTTTTTCGCTGTCGCTGTCGAAGAAAGAATTCAATCGATTACGACTACGATAGCGATAGCGATTACGATTACGACCTGTCCCCCGTAGCTCAGGTGGCGCAGGGGGGACCTGTCCAACATAACCCAAAGGGCGAAGGAGGAGATCAACTGAATATTTGCAGGGATGATTTTTCGTTTTATTCCGCTAGGCAAGTTACACAAAAATCCCTAAAAACATTTCTTATTTCTAAAGTCTCTTTGAGAGTGGCTAAGTATTAAGTTTTCCAATCGTGCTTACGTATTTTTTTATGCATAGAGATAATGACAAAGGATCTATGCCATAGACTATTGCGTTGATTGTAAGGGAAGCTTTTTTGACGGGATTTCTGATTCTGTTTTTTACTGTTGCGTTTGTGTTGAAATCGGTGATGCTGATCAGCATATATCCCGAATCTTCTTTGTCTTTGAAAATCGCCTTTATGTGGCCGATCATTTTGCATCCTTTTTTCTTGAGGTCTTCTGATACGGACTGAAGAATTTGGGGAATCTTATTTTTCGCTTCATCTTCATCAATTGGAGGGTCAAATGTCATATAGAATTTTTCAGCAAATACAGTCGCGTCAGGATTGCTTGTTGCGCTTTGTTCGGGCGGACGACTTAATTTTTTTTCTTTCGGTTTGGATAAGAGTTCTTCAAACTCATCGGCAATTGATTCCATTCCATAGCCGGTTAGAGCTGATATGAAGAGGATTTTTGCTTCGGGCTTTATTTCTCTGATCCCGGTCTCAACGGAATCCTCTACTTCGGGTTGAACGGAATCCACCTTGTTCACAAGTATGATGTCTGCAACTTCTATGCCTCTTTCGACTATAGGTAGAAGTGGCTTGTTGAAGATAAGGGAGCTTCGCGAGGCATCAACGATATTAATGACCAGTCTTCGGTCAATTTCCCCGCCGTAACCCAAAAGTCCTTCAAGAAGCAAATGCGGACCTGCTACGCCGGAAGGTTCGATTATTACAATGTCTGGATTTATACTGTTCTCAAGTTCCATGAGGGTATTTACGAGGCTCAACTTCAGAGTGCAGCAGATGCATCCTGAGAATATTTCTCTCACGGCAAGCCCTTCAGCTTTTATCGTCTGATCATCAACCCCTATCTTTCCTACCTCATTCTCGATGATGGCGATTTTCTTCTTTGATTTTTCCACAAGATCTTTTGCTATGCTCAGGAGCACCGTTGTCTTTCCCGATCCCAGGAATCCAGATATTATTATTATGTCCATCGCAGTTATCCTTATTATTTCTGTTCCAAACGATTCCATCGGCGTCTTCCGTCGCCCTTCGGGCCATGGAGGACAGGTCCTCCTTCGCCCAGTGAGCTACGGGGGACAGGTCGTAATCGCTATCGCTATCGTAGTCGATTTAAATCTTTTCTCGATGCCGGAAGCGATAGCGATGCCGGTAAAATAGGCCTCAAAGGCATTTTTCAAATCTGAAATCAACAAGACTTAATTATCCTTAATTTTCAAGCCCAAGCAGTATTCTTATTCCGAGATGAGCCTGCATTGACGCAACCAACATCACTCTGCTTGACAATGTTCCGTTTGCAGGATTTGCTTCTGTTTCTCCATCTCCAACAAGCCATACATTTGATTTGATTTTTTTTATTTTTATTTCTTCGGAGGATCCGATTCCAGCAAGACCAGAGACCATAACGAGTGGCGTAGTTGGTCGTTCCCGTATGCAATATGAAAATACCTCCGACTTCGCGATGGCATCATCGAAACATTCGAAAACTATATCAACAGGATCGGTGATGATTTTTGCGAAATTCGCAATGGAAAGTTTTGCCTTGACAGGTTCGACCTTGATATTAGGATTGATTTTAAGCAGATTGTCTTTCAGCGCATTTACCTTCATCTGTCCGACCTGATCAAGGAAGAAATTCTGTCTGTTGAGATTTGTCTCCGAAACGGAATCAAAATCACATATTGCCAGATTTTCCGCCCCAGCGCGGACCAGCATCACGGCGATATTTGAGCCGAGCCCGCCAGCTCCGGCAATGAAAATGCGTTTCGATGCGAGCTTTTCAGCTACTCCCGGCGGATTTGATGAAAAAATTGATTTGGTGTTCATAAATTTTAAGGATATATCCGTTTTTTTGTTATCGCTATCCACCTTCGTCACTTAGGCTACGGGGGACAGGTCGTAATCATAATCGCTATCGCTATCGTAGTCGTAATCGATTGAATTCAATTTTTGATTACGATACCGGAAGCGATGTCGACCCCGACCCCGATTAAATTGTTTAGGACAGCATTGGAAACTTCCATACCTCATCCTCCTTGTACAAAGGTGTAAATTTTAACATCGTCATTTTCCGAAAGCTTTGTTGAGCTAAGACATTCCTTATCAAGCACTGTCCCGTTGATGGTCACAACAATGTTTTTCCTTCCTGAAAGTCCTTTGATTTTTATCAGATCGGACATGGAAGAATTGTCCGGAATATCTATAATATTTTCATTCAGGAAGATTTTCATTTTATCCGGCAAATTCCCATTTTATATTCCGTTAAATTGCTGAACTGAAAGCCCTGTCCCAGTATTTGAATACAGGTTCGAGTCGGTTTTTCCTAAGGACTCTGCATATTTCCGAAACAGTCCGGCTGTCGTGAATTTGAAATTGCCGAAGTCCTTTTTTTTTCGTCTTGTCCGAATAGGCGCCAGGGAATGTTCCCGATGCGGCGCTCATCGTTGTAGCGGCCGTGTTCACTATCATATCGCGAAATTCCGCTCTTTCACGCGTGGAAATATTTATTTCCGCGTCCGGAAATATCAACCTGAACGAAAGCAATATTTTTTCAAAGTCCTTTTCGGACACCTTAAAATCGGGAAAATTCCTATCAGATGGCGGTCTCAGTCTTGGAAAGGAAAATTGAACTGAGCAGGTCCAATTTTTTTTCCTGAACTTTTCCGCATGTGAGGCGAGGGCAATCGCATCTTCACGCCAATCGGAAATCCCAAGCAAAATTCCCATCCCTACGGATTTGAAACCGGCATCAGCGGCAATTTGAAGCGCATTCAGTCTTTTGCTGAAATCTTTTTTTGGCCCTTTGTGAAGGGAAGCATATCTTTCTTCGTCGTAGGTTTCCTGATATAGGACGAATGAGTCAACTCCTGAATTCAGCAGAGTCCTGCATTCATCGGCATCAAAGGATCCTGCCTCCATGCCAACGTAGGAAAAATGCTTTTTCAAAATCATCACCGCATTTGAAAGATATTCTACAGAACTCCTTTGCCTGTCCTCTCCGGAAACAATCAGGACCGCATCAATTCCGTCAGCCTTCACCGCAGCTGCCTCAGACGAAATCTCATCATCATTGAGTATTTTTCTCCGACCCTTGGCAGAAGCTCCACAGCCGCAGTACTTGCAGTCATTAAGACAGTAGTTGGACACATAGATGGGGCGGTAAAGCCGTATTGTTCTGCCGAAATTCCGAATCTTTATTTCTCCAGCGATTCTTCTGAGATCCTCAATATGTTCATCGGATTTTTCCGACATGAGGAATGGCATGTCCGAAATACGGAAGCTTCCTGCGGGGCGTGGAATTTTAATACTATTTATCATTGTCATTTCAGATTGGCGTCTCGAACGGGGACGTGGGAAACGCCAAGGAGGATTTTTCGGATGGCCCGGCGTCTATGCCTTTTTGGGCAGATTCAACTGCTAGTCTGAACGCTTCAGCCATCAATTTCGGATTTTCAGTGGCGGCTACAGCCGTGTTAACCAATACGGCGTCCGCTCCGAGCTCCACCGCGGCGGCGGCATCGGCGGGACTTCCTATTCCCGCGTCAATGATCACAGGCACATTTGACTGTTCAATTATTATTCTGAGCATGTATTCCGTTTTCAGGCCCTGATTGCTGCCGATGAGAGACCCCAGCGGCATTACGCATTGGACGCCGATATCTTCCAATCTTTTGCACAGGACGGGGTCAGAGTTCACATACGGCATGACCACGCATCCCATCCTTATCATCTCTTCTGCGGCTCTGAAGCTCTCTATCGGGTCGGGCAGCAGATGTCGTCTGTCCGGATGTATTTCGAGTTTGATCCAGTCGAATCCAGCTTCTTTTGCGATTTTCGCTATCATTATAGCTTCCTTCGCATTTCTTGCTCCCGATGTGTTGACTACAATTTTTATTCCTTTTGGGATTGCTGAAATTATGTCTTCATTTGGTTTTGATATTTCCACTCTGCTTAGGGAAACAGTTACAAGTTCAGTTCCGGATGCTCTTATCGCATCACGCATTTCCCTATTGGAGGCGAATTTGCCTGTTCCAAGGAAGAGTCTGCTCTTGAATTTTTTGCCTGCTATAACGAGATTTTTCATTTGAGTCTTGTCCTAAATAAATTTTATTTCATGTTCGAAAAATATGTTTGAGCTCTGTTTTGTCGGGGGCGTTATCGCTTCCGGCATCGAGAAATGATTTAAATCGATTACGACTACGATAGCGATTATGATTAAGGATACGACCTGTGCCCCGTAGCTCAGGTGGCGCAGGGGTACCTGTCCCCCGTAGCTCAGCGGCGAAGGGGGGTCTGTCCTCCATAGCCCGAAGGGCGACGAAGGACACCGATGCAATCGTTTGGGACACCGATGCCTTCATTTATATTTCCATTTTTCTTTTACGAGTTTAAGCACAAATGATGGCAGATCCTTCGCTGGGATTTCGATATTTCCATCATCCGACAATTTTCCAAGTTTTGATGATCCTCCCGGCTGGAACCTGAAAAAATCTACGAGTTCGGAGTCGACTTTTTTTTTCATCCCCTGAAAGCCGAATTCCGCCGCCCTGTTGAGTCCGCAACTGTTTTGGCAACCTGATATCTTTATCGAGCTTATGATATCTTCGATTATGGGGATTCTCTCCTTATGTGGAATTTTCTCCAGATATTTGTCGAGTTCAACTGAAACGGCGTTTGCCGTTGAGGGGGCGTCATTTATTCCGATCTTGCATACTTTCGCTCCAACGCATGATTTTATTAGCCCGCTTATTTTCTCCCCGCTGTATTTCTCAAATGAGGCGGCGGCTTTTATGTGTTCTGCTTCGTCAAAAGGCCCGCAGTAGATGTCCTGATCTTGGGAAATCCGTAAAAATTCCCCGTGATGCCTTTTGACGGAGCTGACGATTTTCGCAAACTCATCACGTGTCAGATTTCCGCCTTTGATAAAAAGCCTGTGAAGTCTCAAATCCTTTTTGTTTTCCTGAATCAAAGTTTTGTCGAAAGACGGAATGTCTTCGCTTCTTTCAGTGTATTCAATAAATGTTTTCTTGAAGAAAGTCTCTCCTCTGTCAATTAGGACAAAGCGAAGGCGTGCCCGCCATCTGTCATCCCTTCTGCCATGATCGTGGTAGAATCGTATAGCCGCTGCGGAAATCTTTAAGATATCTTCGAGTTTCGCGAAATCGAAAATCTTGATTCCCGCATGGCTTTCCCTTCCCATTCCTCCTCCAGCGAAAACCTCAAATCCCTTTTCATTGCCGACGGTTTTAGCGATGAATCCAAGATCGTTGAATTTTGCCATTGCAAAATCTTCGTCGCAGCAGGAAAAGGCTATTTTGAACTTGCGCGGAAGAGAGAAAGCCTTGTCAATATCCATTAGGAAATTACTTGAAAATCTAGCGCAGGGGACGACATCAAATGAAGATTTTTTGTCGTAGGCGGAATGTGGACAAGCCGTTATATTGCGGAAAGTATCCGCACCGCCACCGTAAAAAGGGAAACCTATTCGAAGGAAATCTTCCAGCACCGCAGCGGCTTTTTGGACTTGCACGTTGTGAAGCTGGATATCCTGCCTCGTGGTTAAATGTATCGAATCCAGATCGTGTTTTTCGAGTATGGATACGAAACGTTCGCAATCCTCAATAGAAATTTCCCCTCCGGGCACTCTTACCCTCAGCATCAGGTTTCCGTTCCTTTGTTCATAGATCCCGAGAGGAGCCGTTGCCTTCTTAAGGTCTGCCGAGGAAATTTTCCCCGCTTTGAAGTCGGAACATGCTTCTTCTAGGACATGATATTTTTTTCTGATCTTTTCTGCTGTCTCTTTTTTCATGCCTGTAATTTAAATGAAATAGTTTGGAATTATATTTGACCTGCCGAGATGTTCCATTACCTCTGAGAGTATCTTAGCGTGTTCAGTTTCTTCCGCAATATTGAGGTCTACCCGGTTGAGTTTCTCTTCTCCTATGTTTATCAATACGATCTCATTCGGAGAATTCAAGAGACGCAATTTCTCAACGTCGTATTCATCAAGCCTCTCTATAGCCGTGATGAATATGAGCCCGGCATCAGTCATTATCCTGGCAAGTTCTCCTATCCTCCTTATGTGTTCATCCCTGTCCCATATTTCCGCTCCTACATCGGAATCAAGGCCTTCCAATACGTTAGATATGCCCAGATAATACGAATTGAGCCTTATATTGAAAAGCTCCTGCTCCAGAGTTTTCGCGGCTGATTTTATAGAATCCTGATTCTCTCCAGTGAAGACAACAAACTTGCCCTTATGATGGTTCCTGATATTGCGTATCCTAGGCGAGATCAGCCCAGTATCCCATGCGAATTCCCTTTTTCGTATTCGATCAGACAGGAGGTCTTCCTTGTCTTCAGCTTTTCCGGTAATTATGCCACCGCCGGAAATATCGTAACTGTCCACAATTACGAACCTTCCCGTGTTTTCTATTTCATTAACAAGATCAAACGCTATCGGCTTGCTCGTCTCTATCACGCATAATCCCACATCGTGCCTATCAAGCTGTTGTTTCCCTTTCACCGAGCTCAAGTCAGAGGCATCTATCACGTTTACAACCTCTACAAGTTCGGCGTATGTCCTGTCAGAACCTATTTTGAGCTTGTATCTTTTGCCCCTTATGAAAGGAGCTTTACCCATCCAGAAAACATTGGCTATAAGTTTATTTGAAACCAATGGAATTTTTTCTCCTTTTTTGCAGAGGAGTTCGCCGGGTTTTACGTATATCTGCGTTTCTAGAGTCAACCCGGCTGCCATTCCAGGTTCCACTTTAGTTATCTTGGGTGAATTGAATGCCTCCACGCTTTTTATCCTTGATTCCTTTCCTGACGGCAGGAAAACGGCCGTATCTCCAATTGAAATAAATCCGGTTTCAACTGTTCCAGCAATTATCCTCCTGTCGTCTCCTCCCTCAGTGAATTTGTATATGTCCTGAACCGGCATCCTGAAGGGTTTCTCGCCGCTGTCCCCACCTTGGGAAAATGAATCTATTTGTTCCAGCACGGTAAATCCTTTATACCAAGGCATCCTGGGAGAGCTTGCGGCAATGTTGTCTCCTTCTCTTGCGCTTATAGGTATGAAGCTTAAAGGTTTTACTTTTATACTGTCAAGAAATTTGGAATATTCCGAAATTATCCCCCTGAAAAGCCTTTCTTCGTATGATATCAGGTCCATCTTGTTGACGACAACAGTAATTTGTTTTATCCCCAGCATTGACAGCAGGTAACCATGCCTACGTGAATTTTCCTGTATGCCCTCATTGGCGTCTATCACGAGGAG
>CAZXAC010000108.1:0-8569 GCA_964638335.1 uncultured Lentisphaera sp.
TTATTGCCTTATCCTTGCCCATTTCTCTTATCATGCGTCGCACCTCAAATTTCTGATTGGGGTCGAGTCCGTCGGTGGGTTCGTCAAGGATGAGGATAGGAGGATCATGAAGTATGGACTGCGCAAAAGAAACCCTCCTCATGTAACCCTTAGATAGAGTTTCTATGCTTTGATAAAAAACCTTTTCGAGGTGGCATATTTCAACTGCCCTGTTTATGGCTTCCAAAGCTTTTTTTGCCTTCAATCCTCTTATGCCGGCAACAAAAGAGAGGAATGCTTTTACGTTCATATCGCCGTATACTGGGGCGTTTTCCGGGAGGTAGCCGATTTTTGACTTTGCGATCATTGGATTATCAGAAATGCTTGTGCCATCTATCAATACCTCCCCATCGTCTGCTTCCAAATAACCAGTTATGAGGCGCATAGTGGTGGTCTTTCCGGCTCCGTTGGGACCGAGAAAACCGAGGACCTCTCCTCTTTCGACGCCGAGGGATATGGCATTGACCGCTCTTATATGTCCAAAATTTTTAGTGAGATTGCTGACCTTTATCATAAAATTCCCCATCTGTGTCATATTGCAAGACGATTGAATTTTACATATAAGACACAAAAAATCAAAAAATGTTTTAAAGAAATTTTTTTTTCAGTTAAAACAAGCTATATATATAGGCATGTCTTGCAGATAAATTAATCTTGTGTGTTTTTTACTTTCAAATAAAATTAGGGAGATGGATTAATGAAAAAGCTGATCTTTTCGGTTTTTGCTTTGTCTTGCCTCGTTCTTTCCGCGCAGCAGGCAACTGTGAGATTCTCTACGAACTTTGTTGAAGATTCCGGAACGGTTAAGGCCTTCAATGGCGTTCAAGGTGGTCCGATAAGCGTAAATAGCCACGATGCAGACCTCACTGAACACTATGTGAAGGCTGGAATAAAAATGGTCAGATTCCCATATGGGGATGGTTTTAATGACGGGTTTAAATATCAACCCAAAGAAGGAGCGGAAGTCCTGAGGAAGATTTCAAAACTTACGATATCGGACATATTTCCTGACAGGGACGCAGACCCGGATGACCCATCGAGTTATAATTTCTCAGACATAGATAAATACGTCGCAGCTATAAAGAAATCTGGGGCAGAGCCAGTATGGCAGGCAATATATGACATAGGGAAGGACAGCAATGGGTGGATGGAGAATGGGGTTCAATATGGTAAGTCTCCCGCGGATATGACGAAGTGGAATACCGTTGTTTACAACATACTAAGGCATTTCAACAATGGTTGGGCGAGAGGGAACAGGTGGAATATAAAATATGTGGAATTTTACCACGATCCGGCTGGTGTGGGAGGCTATGATTTTAAATTCGAAGACAGGAATATTCGATCCAACAGGATTGGAGACGCAAAGCCTGGTAGAGTTCAATTGGTCAATGACTTCATAGAATTCGTTCGAATGATCGAAAAATACAATTCAAACAACAACGGCGACGTTAAAGCAATTGGACCAGGGCTTGATTCGGAATATGCATTAAGATACATACCCGAAATAATGAACAAATTTGGGGCGCTGAAAATAAATCCAAGATCCATAATATTCTCATATAGGGATTACAATCCGCCGCAAAAGCTTTTCGAAAACGCAAGTTTCATAAGAAAAGAGATTGACAGGATGGTTCTCGGTGACTATAGAGGAGTCCCGATATGGAATGTCGAATGGAATTGGTTCACATTCAGGCCTCCGTTGGAGGGCAAGAAAAATGTTACGCCCAATGAAGTTAGCTCTTGGATAATGGCTCACAATATTCAATCTAAGACGCTTGCCCAGCCCTATTGGAGTGATGCAATATTGTACCGACTCACCAGAGCGTCAATGTGTCGTTTTAATCCGAAGCCTCAAGATTCCCTATATTTTAATCTCGATTCCAACGGAGAACCAAAGCCTGCCTATTTCGGTTTAGTAGCGATGGACAAGATTGCGAAGGAGACCCCAGTGAGGCTTTCGGTAAAGACGGCATCCAAGGATAGTCTTGTTACTGTTCTGGCGGCGAAATCGCAGAATGGCAGGAAGCTTCATTTGCTCGTCGCATATTGGAACGAGAAATCAGAAGGCGTTCCTTACTCAATAAAGTACTCAATAGATGTTGAAAACTTCTCCCAGAAAGAGGGTTTGAGGGGAAAACTTTACGTGATTGATAAAAATACAAAGGCTTTCCAAGTCAAAAAGGATGTTGTTGCGGGCAGGGGGCGCGATGGTTATATCGCGGTCTCTGAAGATATACCGATATGGTCGGCTCATCTATTTGAATTCGAAAGGTAGGGTGTCTCCATCTGGGAGAATTTATTTATAGGATCAGGTAGTCCCTATAGTTTTATTATTGTGTGGACCGTCTCTACACAATAGCAGATGGTTTGAGCAACGAAGAGTTGGAATGCGATTCGATACTTTAAAGCATAGGAGACAAAAGTCTCGCCCTCTGATAGTGAGGATTTGTCATTCCTCCTTCAAGTTTTGAAGGATCTACCATTTCCAAGCATGATTTTGCCATATTTTTTTTCCCAATGGATATAAATATTCTTGCAGCTGAACAATTTGCATCTGCGCGATATTCCGATGGGTAGTTGCTTGTTCTGCCGATTTCCGCATACTTTTCCGCGGCAAAATCAATCTTGCCCATCTGTTCCAGTGCGCATGCCTCGTTTAGAGCCGCTTGTGCCTTGATATCCTTGTAACGGGCTTTCTTAGAAAGTTCTTGAAAAATGAGAATAGCCTTCTGGAGTTCTCCACTTTCGAAGTAAAGTTTCCCAAGTTTCAATCTTGTGTAGTCGGAAATCTTGTGGTTGGGATATTTTTTCAACGCAGCTTCTATTTCCTCTATGGTCACGGCTGAGCTTATTTGTCCTGCCGCTGATGCGTCTTTGGCTGAGAGCCATGTCTTAACGTTCATTCCAACTCCGATAAGCAATACAATCACACAACCGAATATGATTATGTTCTTCCAGTGCGTCGAAAAGAACTTTTCGAAGATTGCCAGTTCTTGGTATGTGTTTTCCAAAACGTCTTTATTATCTTTCATCTCGTTAGACATTGCTGAAGCTCCCCATCTTTGTTTTAGCGTTTAAAGCTGTATTTTATCATCCTTTCACCTCAAATCAAAGTAGTAGGCTTTTTTTTAAATGAAAAGACAAAAAAATTATGATGTTATTGTGGTTGGCGGAGGACACGCCGGGTGCGAGGCGGCGCATGCCTCGGCTAGGATAGGGGCGAAAACTCTTTTGCTTACTATGAATATGGACCATATAGCGCAAATGAGTTGTAATCCGGCAATAGGCGGAATAGCAAAGGGACAGGTTACTAGGGAAATAGACGCTCTCGGCGGATTGCAAGGAAAAGTTGCGGACGCTTCGGCAATACAGTTCAGGATGTTGAATAAAAAAAGAGGTCCCGCGGTATGGAGCCCTCGAGCACAGTGCGACAAAGTCTGCTATCAACGTGCGATGAAACGGGAACTTGAGATCTGTGATAATCTCGATATCAAGCAGGCGGAATTGACCTCATTCATTGTTTCAAGAGGGAAAATACAAGGATTAATGACTCAGTTTGATGAGGAACTGCTTTGCAAGGCGATAGTCTTATGTCCGGGTACGTTCATGTCGGGGAAACTTCACTATGGCCTAGCGAATTTTTCAGGGGGTAGGGCTGGAGATTTCGCTTCAAACAGGATGCCTGTCGCGTTGACCGAGGAGCTTGGACTTAAGCTTGGCAGATTGAAGACAGGAACTCCTCCAAGGGTATTGTCGAAAACAATTGATTTTGGCAAGATGGAGAGGCAGGAGGCGGAAGAAGTGAGTAGCCTTTTCAGTTTTTTTGCCTGCGACGATGTTTTTCCGCGTGCGGAGAGAAAGAATATGCCGTGTTATACAGCAAGAACTACGAGGCATACATCAGATATAATCAGAAAAAACATATCAAAATCGCCTCTTTATACAGGAAAAATTTCAGGTACAGGGACGAGATACTGTCCTTCTTTTGAAGATAAGGTTGTAAAATTTCCACATCATGAAACTCATATCATATTTTTAGAGCCTGAGGGAGAATATACCGAGGAATATTATTTGAACGGTATATCAACAAGTTTTCCTGTAGAGAACCAGATTGAAATGCTGCACAGCATCCCGGGTCTTGAGAATTCTGTGATATCAAGATATGCCTACGCGATAGAATACGACTTTGTCTTTCCTTACCAAATTGGAAGGACGCTGCAAACAAAAAAATGGGAAAATCTTTTTTGCGCCGGACAAATCAATGGGACAAGCGGATATGAGGAAGCCGGAGGGCAAGGCTTAGTTGCCGGAATGAACGCCGCGAAATTCGCAAAAGGAACGGAACCGCTGGAACTGCCGAGAGATAATTCCTATATCGGAGTGATGATAGATGACCTCGTGACAAAGGACATATCTGAACCATACAGGTTGTTCACAAGCAGAGCAGAGCATTGGTTAAGCATTAGGCAGGATAATGCAGATCTGAGACTTTGTCGTTTCGCTTACGAAAATGGTCTCCTTGGCGCAGCTAAATTCTCCAAATTTGAAAACTATGAACGAAAGTTGGATGAGGCTAAAAAATTTCTTTCGCAAAGAACAAAAGATGCGAAAGACATAAAAAATGTCATTCTTTCGCTAAAGGGAGACATGAGTGGAATGCCGAAAGATTTTGATCCGGGAGTCCTGTCTCTCGAAAACGATAGTCAATCTATCAAAATATTGGAGCAGATTTTTATTCAGACTCATTACGAGGGATACATTAAAATAGAGAGCAGGGGAGTTGACAAGATCAAAAGACTGGAGCGAATGAAGATCCCGGAAGGGTTTGATTATTCGAAGATAAAAAGTTTGAGCAATGAGGCGAGAACAAAATTAGAAAAGGTTCGCCCAAGCACGATAGCCCAGGCATCAAGGATAGATGGGGTGTCTCACGCTGACATAGCGCTAATACACATTTTTATCAGGAAACACAACGGGCCGCCGGTGAAATAAGCGTGTTAATTTGTCGTCTTAATTGATAGCTTGGATAGGAATTCCGGGACGCGAAGTGGCCTTCTGGTCCTCATATCAACGCAGGCGTGTATAGTCCAACCTTCCGCAAGTAAAGCCCCATTATTGCGAATTTCGCAAATGATCTTTATCCTTGCGCCTTTGGCTTCTTCAACCCATCCGCAGATATCCAGTAGATCATCATATTTTGCCGGAGCCACATACCTGCAATGGGCTTCTATTACTGGCAGTATTATTCCATCATTTTCTATTTCTGGATAGGATTTTCCTGCTTCCCTGAGCAGTTCATTTCTGAGCCTTTCAAAATATTCCAAATAATTCGCGTAATACACCACACCCATTTGGTCGGTGTCAGCGTAAGGGACTCGATATTTTATTTCAGACTTCATTTTTCACCATATCAACTATTTTGTTGGCAACATCCTCCGCGCTGATTTCGCTGCTGTCTATCAGAACTGCATCGTCGGCTTTCGTGAGGGGAGCAACTTTTCTGGTCATATCCATTCTATCGCGTTCTGCAATCTGTCTTGCGACTGATTCCAAGGTGGAACCTTCGAAATTCTCTCCGGATTGAAGGAGACGTCTCTTCGCCCTTACCTCTGGGCTGGCAATGATAAAAAACTTCCATTTTGCGTCCGGGAACACTACTGTTCCAATGTCTCTGCCTTCCATAATTGCGATTTTGGTATTTTCAGCTATCTGTCTTTGTTTTTCCACGAGCCACTTTCTTATTTCCGGTATTGCCGATACCCTGCTTACCAAGGAGGCTACTTCTGGAGATCTTATCTGAGAGCTGACATCTTCTCCATTCAATATGATTTTATCAAAGGAAGTTTCGCTTAGATATTTTAGTTCAATGCTGGTCAAGAATTTTGCTATTTTCCCAGGCTTTGCATTTTCAATTTGGAATTTTCCTTTGAGTATTGCCAGAGTTATCGCCCGGTACATGTTGCCAGTGCTTATGTAGGTGCCTCCAAGTTTTTTCGCAACAATCAAAGCAACTGTGCTTTTACCTGATGCCGCTGGTCCGTCAATTGCAACAACTGGACGTAAGTTCGCCATTTCAGTCTTTTGAAGGAGTTATGCGTTTAATGATTTCTTCATTAAGTACCTTGCCAGCATGCAGACCTAGTGATCTCATCATGTATTCCTGAGCCGCTATCGCAACAAGCCCGGCTGTATCTCTGCCAGGCGCCACAGGGAGTGTTATGTGAGGAACATCCATTTCTAATATTCTGTACTTTGCTGTTTCGAGCCCAGACCTCTCTATTTTGCCCACATCTTCCCAGGGTTTCAGGGTCACTACGATATCTATCTCCTGTTTCTGCCTAAAAGCTGAAACTCCGAAAAGCTGGATCACATTTATAAGCCCGAGTCCTCTTATCTCTATGAATCCATACATTTCATTCATCTTGGCGGAACCGATCAGTGTGCTACCTCCAAGTTGGGAAATCCTTACGACATCATCAGCGACAAGAGCCGCACCGTTTTTTATTAAAGCCAGAGCGCACTCGCTTTTTCCCACTCCGCTGGGGCCTCTTATAAGAACGCCCGTTCCTTGTACCTCCACAAGTGTACCTATTACAGAGACGCTGGGAGAAAGTTCCCTCTCTAGGTATATCACTGTATCGTTAATCACGTGGTACGTCACAAGCGAGGAAACAAAGAGAGGCATGTCTATTTCATCGGCGAGTTCCACGAAAAGTGGAAATGGCTCCAATCCCCTTGCGAAAATAACACAAGGGAAATATTCCTCCAAATAGCGCCTTATGGCATTGTCTCGATCAATTTCATCCAGTGAACTGAGATAAGCGTATTCGGCCATTCCTATTATATTGACCCGTTTATCGGCAAAGTAATCGAAAAATCCGGCCAATGCTAGACCTGGACGATGGATGGACTCTTCAGTTATTTCCCTGTCGCAGCCCTTTTTCCCAGCAAGCCACTTCAGTTTGAGGGTCTTTTCATTGTCGTTGAAAAATTTGTTGACTGAAATTGCGCTTCGGTGTTCCATTTTTAGTAGTCCTCTTTGAGTGGTTCCGGTTTTCGCTTTCCCTTCAACAATATTGCCGGATCGTTGTCAACGTTGTTAACAAGTTCGGTGAGGCTGTCAAGAGATTCGTCGAGTTTTGAAAGGGTCTGCGAAATCTTCTCCTTCAGTTCCGAAAGTTCATTCATCTTTTCGGAAGTGGACCCGAAAGCATCTCTGGCACTCTTGGTGGTTTCAGAAATCTTTGCCGACTCCACCTCCCTCCTTATGCTTTCGGAAAGTGAATTTATAGATTCGAGATTATTTTTAAGCTTTCCAAGAACGTCCTTCATCTCAGCTTCGTCCAAGGTCTTGTTTATGTTTCCGGTTGTCATTTCAAGGTTGGAGCTTATTCTCTCAAGTTTATCCACCATTGATTGTATTTTAGGATCGTCAAATAGACGGTTTATAGATCTCAAGGTCTCCACTAAACGCATGGAAATTTCTTCGTAGTTTATTGAAGCCAGGCGAGCCATCGTCTCGCTGAGACTCGAACTTATGCCGCTGAGAAGAGATGGAGTTGATGGTATGTAGAGAATATTTTCAGGAGGTTTTATAGCGAGTATTGGGCTTGACGAAGGAAAATAATTCAGTTCCACATACTTCATCCCCGTAATTCCGGTAAGATCTAGACGGCATCTTAAGCCCTTGACTACTTCTTTCTCTATGTGTTCTTGAAACTTCACGGAATCATATTTGCCGCCTCTTGTGTCAGGAGAAATTGCTGAAAGAATGGCTTCCATGTCCACGCGTACGTGCTTCTTGTTCAGATTTACCGTAAGTTTGGTGACTCTTCCTATGGTCACGCCCTTAAGCTTAAGAGGCGCTCCTTGTTCCAATCCTTGAACGGATTCGGTAAATATCGTTGATATTGCGACTTTTTGCTCAAAAATATCCGCTATTCCAAGAGAAAGCAGTATTCCAAATCCGATTAAAACGGCGGATAATATGAAAAAACCAAGTTTAGATCTGTTTGCTTCTATCATTTAATGCTCTCTTGCTCTTGTCTAAACATTTATAAAATATCAGTGGGTTAATCTATCATTTCCAAGCAAATTGACAATCTAATTTCAAGAAGAGAATCTAGTTATAAGTCCATCCCTTGTAAGAAACTCTCTAACGCGTGGGTTGTTTGAAGTCTTTCCCAAATCCCTTGGATTTCCAAAAGCGACAGCTGTTTTCTCCTCCGAGTCCAGCATCATCACTCTGTCAGCCACTGCGAATATGCTGTCAAGTTCGTGAGTAACTATGACCATTGTTGTTCCGAGCCTTTCCCTTATATCCAATATAAGTTTGTCGAGTCTTGCTGCAGTTACCGGATCGAGTCCCGCCGAAGGTTCATCAAAAAATAGTATCTTTGGGTCCAGAGCCATCGCTCTGGCGAGACCAGCGCGTTTTCTCATTCCGCCACTTGCCTCATGAGGCATGATATTTTCGTATCCTGCCAGCCCGACAATCTCCAGCTTTGTTCTTGCGATTTTCGCGATTTCA